>NZ_RDBR01000070.1 GCF_009663775.1 Lactobacillus sp. 0.1XD8-4 | reverse complement strand
TTCTTTTGATTAGGGATATTCAAAAGTCTATCACAAATGGCTTTTTATTTTTTCTAACTTAATTTTACAAACGACGTGTTAAAAAATCGTTACATGGATGTAAATAAAGTTCCAATTAATCTGGTGACTACAAAATCAGTTTTAGCTAGGAAGAAGCAACTAGCTGCGGAAATTGCAATGATTCAAAGCAATACAGATGATCCATCAATTTCTTTAGTAATTCCTAATCCTAATAGCGATTATCGAATAATGAACGCAACTGCCTATTACAAGAACTTAGAAGATATTTTAGATGCAAAATTACAAATTCATAAAAATAATCAAGCATATCAAAATGATTTAGCTAGACGCAATGAACTCAACCGGCCACTTTTCGCTGACCTTAAGAAAAAATATGAGTTTGCTCAAAACAGTGAATTAATTGATACTGAGTTGGAACATCAATTGACTTATATTAATAATAATCAAAAGAAATACCAAAAAAATTCAAAGCATCAAGAAATAATTAACAATAATTTGAGTCGGCTTTTAGGTCAAATTAATCAAGATGGTCGAAAACGAGTTCTTGCGTTAAGAAAGCATCTAAATGATGAAGATGATATTGAAAAAGAAGATCGTGAATTAGAACGAGAAGAAATTTATGAACGATAGATAATATTGCTGGCGAAATTTGCTCCCCTAAAAAATATCAGTTTACTAAATAATAGATTAATCTTTTAGGGAGACTGAATTATGTATAATGAATATGATATTGGGCTAATTACTAACTTAACCAGTAACGTTGCAAGGGGCGTTATTATAGGTACTAATGAACCATTTGAGATAAAAATGCGAGAAGAAGTTAAACAATCATTAAGCCGGTACATGGTTGTAGCAATTAATTTGGACCATACTGACTTTATTTATCAGAAATAACAATTGTAATATCTATGAGGTAGATGAATATACAAGGATTTAGTACATATAGGCTAAAATAAAGAAAAAGTAAACAACCTAAGATTAGTTCAGAACAAAATTATTTTATTCTGAACAGTCTTAGGTTGTTTTTAATTTCAAATTATATAATTCATGTATATTACATCATTCTTCAAACAGATCAGCTAATCTAGTAACTAATAATGGATTGCGTTCTGTTAAACATTTAACTTCGTCTAGATTAACTTAAAATCCAATTTAAAGAAAGTATCATAATTTACTTTTGATCTTAAATAAACTGTAGTATGACCATAGTTACCACCATTAACTTTAAAATCATGCCAACTGATTTCAGAGTTCGGTCTTTCTTCTAATTTATAATTTTTTGAGCAATTTTCACAATTAATTACATAATAATCTTGTTGCCATGATTCGTCTCTAGCAGGATGAGAGTACAAAGCACTACAATATAATATTTCTCCTTTACCGCACGGGCACACCGCTCTATAAATGCTATGAGAATCTAAGTCATCATTTGAATAATCAATTTGTGGAAAATACTTTTTAAGGTATTTAGATTCGTCCATATTATCACCTCTATAATTATTATATCTAAAAATAATACGAAAATTTATAACGTAGTTCTTTCAGAAAAATTTTCATAAAATATTTTTTAATTAGAAAAAAGCTAATAACTAATTAAAAGGAGCTATTAGCTTATGAAACATAGAGAAGAAATATCAGTTACAGTCGCTTTACTTACTAATATTTTGAGCGAATTTTTAGTAAAATTTATTTCTGATAGTAATTTTTCGTTAATAATCATAATTATTCCGATAACAGTTTTGCTGTGTTTTTTATTACGTCAATAATACACTTCTGAAAAGTGTACACGATTATGTACAAATATAGAGTTGGCTGATATAATATAAATAGAGGTGATATATCATGATACAAGCAGTTACAACTAAGGATTTTAGAAAATCTTTCAAAAAATATGCTGATGATGTGGCAAATTATAACGAAGCAATTATTGTTGCTCGTCCAGAACAAAAGAATGTTGTTGTAATATCAGAAAAAGAATATAACTCTTGGCAAGAGACTAACTATCTCTTAAAGAGCAAAGCAAATCAGGAAGCTTTAGCGCACTCTATTAATCAGCTAGATGATTCCACTAAGCATCATTTTTTAACTCCTGAAGAATTTGAGAGGATGGCAGCTGATGACCAAGCTTAATATTGATTTTACACATGATGCTTGGGAAGAATATCTAGATTGGAAAAAGAATGATAAAAAAATGGTAAAACGAATAGATAAAATTATTAGTGATACTATTCGTCACCCGTTTACTGGTATTGGTAAACCTGAACCATTGCAACATAATTTATCTGGCTTCTGGTCTCGTAAACTTAATAGTGAACATCGAATGGTATATGGAGTGACGAGTAAAGAAATACAAATAGTTCAACTTAAATACCATTATGATAAGTAGATACAAGCTTAAAGCTAATCTGAATGATTGGCTTTTTTCTTTTGGCGAAAGTTGTGTGAAAAGCATCTTAGATTAGATTTGAAAAACGATTTAAATCTTTAAGTCAAGAAAGGAAAATTATAATGGAAATTTGGGTTGATCATTATTATGCAGATCATTTAAAGGAGGGTGTAATGCTATACGCTCCATATATTCAAAGTGGCGCATATGATATAGAAGAAGTACAAAAAATTAATGATATTGCAGATAGATTAGTTGGATTGCAGTTTTTGTTTGAAGATGCCTATAGAGAACGTACTGGAGAAGAATTGGATGTAGACTTGCCTGATCAAATTAAGCGATTAACAGATTTGCTGATTTTTACCACTACCGATAATAAGCAAATTTTTATACCTGCAAAAAGAAATTTTGCTATTAATTCCGAATCAATGTTAAAGCTTATTAATTATATGATGAAGGAAGAGCTCTCGGTTGACTTTAATGAAGGATATCAGTACGGCTTTATTGATCTTTATGGTGCTCGAGAAGATCGTTGTGGTAAGGACTATAAAAAATATGGAAAACTGGTACAAAAATTAGCTGGATCGAATTTAACGAAACTTAATAGTGGAATTGAAAGCATGGTTGATGATGCAATTGAGCTTTCAAAACAGCCTTAGAAATGGCTCTGTCAAATTTGGACGAGGTGAATGGAAAAATAAAGTCAGCTTAACGGCTGGCTTTTTCTTTTGGCGTAAGATTGATTTTTCGTTATCTCAGTTACTTTGAATGCAAAAAGTAACTGAGGTGGAAAACATGACTGAATCTAAAAGTCAGCGTAAAACAGTACTTAATATGTATGAACTTGGTGAGGTCTTAGCAAGGACAGAGCAAAAAGAAGACGATTATAAGGGTACTTACGTTGCCTTTGATAAAGAAAATGGTACTTACTTTGGTTTAGATAATCGTGATGGTAAATTAAAAGAACCGGTTGAATATCATAGCTATGAGGAAGCTAAACGCGCAATTGATAGTGGTGAAAATTTAAAAGCCTCTCTTGAATTAACAAGAGAGATTAGAGCACGAGATACATTGACTGCTAAAGCTAACCAGTTGTTGAATGTAACATTAAATGATCCTGAGAGTTTTGAACGAACAGTGAATCGAATGGGAGTACTCAGAGCTCACGGTAATAAATTCAATCAAAATGGCAATCAATTATTGTTAGCTAATCATCAGCTAGGGACGGTCTATGCACCTGCAAGTGAGTATCAAAAGGATAATTCGTTAAGTGAAATTAATTTTCAAAGGTTACACGGAATTAAGATATTTGTACCGAAAGTAAAAAAAGGAATAATCGAACTAAATCCGGCTACAGTTTATGCAGTCGAAGAAATTGGTCAAAAATATCCTGAACTGCTGAAAAATGCTTTAGCAATTGCACAGAAAAATAGTCGTTTCTTAAAACAGCCTGCTGCAGATCGGTTAAGACAGATAAATAAAGTGCTAGTATTAACAAATCAACGCCTAAATAATCCTAAGGCATCCATGTCGCTTCATATTGCCAGATATTTAACTACTTCTTCTGCTGGCTTAAAAGAAGAATTTAAACTTAGAAATGATGAGAAAGAATTATTTAGGCAACTACCAACTAGTGAACGGCAAAGAATCTTTAATGAAGCACAAAAATTAAGTCGTAAGTTGAATCTAAGAGTAAAAAGAGAATTTTTTAAAGAAAAAGAGCACAATCAGGACAAACAAATGAATAGATCTACAACTAAGTCACGTGAACGATAGTTGGCAAAAGATAAAATGAAGCAAGCCTGCTTATATAATGGAATTACACACAGCATATAAGGGGGCTTTTTAATGTCTGAAGATGAAATTAAACATCCTTTGGCAACTCTAATGAAGCAAAAGTATGGGGTTACTAAACAAAGCAGTTTGAGATTAAACTCTGATGATTCGCTATTTGTTGTTTTTCGAAAAATTGCGAACTATATTTATAAAAATGGAGAATGGAATGATCAAGATTATGCAGATGCCATTAAATCCTACTTGGAAAATACTGACAGAGGTAATACTGACAAAAGAGAAATTGCAAGCATAGTAAAAGATCCTGGTGGCCAACAAGTACTAAGAACAAATCGAAATACATATACAATCAATTATGAAGATAAAAATAGTAAAAAACTTTATTTCATTCTTGATCAAGATGATAAATCTTGGAGCCATCAAGGGGATAATTATTATAAAGTCTATGACCCCAATGTTACTTGGGTAATTGGAAATCAAAATTATACATTAGGGTATGGTAAGCTCCTTAACGATTTAATGCAGGAATGGCAGAGTACTAAGCAAGAGGTTCCGCTTGAGGAGTTTAAAGCTCAACTTTATCGATTAACGTCTCATAAATATGCTAAAAAGAGTTGGCAAACTCAGTTTCAAGAGACAGCTTTAGGTAATTTGAGCTATCAAGAATTTATGACCATGACAGAACCGATTGTCGAAAATGAGGAAGATTTATTAGGAAAAGGTCCTGAGGAATTAAAAAGAATCTCTAGATGTTTTAAAGCATCTGCTTTACAGAATAACGAGCAGCTTGCGAAACACTATTTAGGACGTAGGGTTCGTTTTAGGAGCTGGCAAACGGCTTATGAAGCAAATCAAATTAATCGTTTTATCAAAAATTACCTTGAAAAGACTTATAACATTGTGCGGCAACAACGCTACGAAAGAGATTTGGATAAACAAACTCATGCTAAATCTTGGGAAACTAAAAAGAATATTGATAAAGCCACCCAACAAATTATGGATAGAAGCAGTCTTCATCAATATTTTAGTAAGATTGAATTGGATAACGATGTTGATTTGAAAGCGTTTGGTTATTTTGAAGATGAAGTAAAGCGCTTGATGAGCCATATGCCATTAGCAAATGACAAAAATATTTTACGCTTACGTAAACTGGGGAATCATCGAGCGCTTGGTATGTATGTGCCCTCATTAGATACAATCGTTTTAGAATTTAGGAAGCAAAGCGAAGTACGTAAAGACTCAAACGGTGACATGGCTGGAATTAGCTCATTTATTCATGAGTATGGTCATTATCTTGATTATCGTTTAAGCAAGTGGCCTTTATCATTAGAAAATAATTTCAAACCACTGATTATGCAATATACAAAAAATTTAGCAAATTCCAATCTGTCTGATAGTAAAGTTGAATACTTAACTACGCCAACAGAAGTATTTGCACGAGGCTTTGAATTATGGTCCTATGAAAGTGCTAAGCTACGTGGAAACTTAATTGGCCGGGAAAAGGAATATAGTGCTGTTGAATATCAAGCTTTTGATAGTAGTTTAAGAGAACGATTGTTTAACTATTTTGATCAAATTCCACAGCTAAAGGAAGTAAAACCAGAACTGGCAATTGATACATCGCAATTTGAAAAAGTAAAGCCGTTAGAAACAAAAGAAGATTTAAATGATACTCATGCGCTTAAAGATTTATCGATTAAGGCTTTGCAGCGATGGACGGATAATCCAGAGAAGTTAGAACAATTGATTAGTGTTACGGGAAGTTCAATGCAAATGAATAATCCTAATCGCTTATTAGCATTAGATCAATTGCAATTGGAGAAACTGCCAGTAATGGTGCCAGCACGAGAACTTAAACGGTTGAAGGTAACGCCAGCGCAAGGGACTCATAAGGTGCGAGGATTTGTGCAGAAATTAAATAAACGTTGGATATCATCTGAAATGTATAGTTTGCCCGATTTATTAAAACAGACCAGTGATAACTTAGAATTAACAAAGCAATTAAAAGCATTAGATAAACCGCAAAAACAGTATAATCAAGAAAAAGTTACAAAACTTTTAGATCAAACTAGCCTGAAATTTAAGAATAGTGATAATACAATTACTAAAGCATTTAAGCGTGCTGAAAGATATATCTTGCTTGATTCATTAAGCAGACAGGTTAATCGACGGCCATTTCGCTTTACTAACGAGGAGCGTGAATTATTAAATAAAGGTGTTCCTGAGTTATTAAAAGTTATGTATTTACGAATAACTGAAGCAGCTAGTAAAGAAGAAAAGAATTTGCGGATGAAACTTCAACCAACAATATCTAAGAATATTAGTTTACCGCTTAACAGATCCAAGACAATTAAACGTTAAACAAGTATAATTAGGAAAAAAGAGTAGAGGAAGTTATATGATGAGTGATGAATTAGCTGAAGTAGAATACTTTCGTTACGGTGTGGCTCAGGTGAATCTAATTCCTAGTGGTCGGAAGGTTAAAGTGATTATCCCAGATGAGAAAGCTGATAATATTGAAGTTGGCGGAATTTATAGCATTAGTGATGATTATCAAACACTAGATTGCTAAGTAAAGATGATTATTCGATGCAACTTGTTAGAAGACGACAGTAATAGGCTGTCGTTTTTATTTTACGTTTTTCGATGATTTAATTTACGATTATGTAAACTGTGATAAAATATATTTAGTATTAAGGATGAGAGGTGAAGTTAACTTGAATAATTTTCAAAAGGCGATTTTTTTATTACAGAATATTGATAAGATTAAGCAACTTAATGGTAAGGGAATGACCCTTACTGAGTTCTCTAAAATAACTGATGTTTCACGGCCAACGTTGTATAAATACATTCAACATCCAGAAACAATGAGTAGTTCGTTTGTAAATAAAGCGGCCATGCTCTACGACAAGGTTGTTAAATTTCAAGATATTCTTGATACAGTTCAGCGTGAAGATGAACAATTTAAGACTACCAGGCAGGAATTGATTAAGCTTTTAGAGTCTAATGTAGCTAATATTGAAGTTACGGATTATACGAAAGCGATCGCAACAGTAATTATTAGTGACTTAAAAGAAGAAAATTCAAGTCTGCTAAAAGCGTTAAGTAAGCAACTACCATTTAAACCAAATTTAAATGATGATTTGTCAAAATAGTATTTACAAATTCGTAAATGGTGTTAAAATAAAATCGTAAATAATTTAATACAATGACTTTAAGAAGTTGGGGGATTATAGATTATGAATGGCAGATTGTAAAATTTAAGTTGAACATTTAAGTGGACAGAAAAACCCATCAAGGTCTTTAATGG
>NZ_RDBR01000069.1 GCF_009663775.1 Lactobacillus sp. 0.1XD8-4 | reverse complement strand
GTGGTAACACCATTAAAGACCTTGATGGGTTTTTCTGTCCACTTAAATGTTCAACTTAAATTTTACAATCTGCCAATATAAAACGTCGGAGAGCTTGAAGTCGTTAAAACATAACATTGCTGAATATTAGTTAATTCTCCTTTAACCCCAACTTTACCAACAGTATGGGAAAGTCCTTTACCTTCCATCATTACCTTACCAATAAAGCCCTTTAACATTCCTGGAATGCTATTCCACCAGATAGGGGTAATAAAGATTACTGTTTTTGCCTGCTTTAATAAATTAAGATATTTTACGACTAATGGATCTGTTGTTTTTCCTGTATGAAAAAGCGACAGGTCTTTTTTCGTATAAACGGGGCTAAAGCGCTCAGCATATAAATCGATAGTTGTAAATTCAATATTCTTTGATTGTAAATTATTCTGAACTGCTTGAAGGATCGCATGGTTAAAACTTTGCAGATAAGGATGACAATAAATGATTAATGTATCCATTATTTTTCTCCTATCATTTGACTGAGGGTTACTTTAACGACTTGGGGCTCATAAGTAGTGACGCCATTTTTGATTAATAGTGAATAGCCCTGAATGAAAGACCATAACTGTTCAAAAAATTGCTGATCATTCAGAATTCCTGGATTCACTTGTTGGGCTAAGTGTTGAATCATCTGCAAAAAACTAAAGTCATCCTTGTCCGCTTGGTAAACCTGAATAATTGTTGGATTAAAGAACAGAAAATCCATTACTTGTGGCTGTTCTTGAAATTCTTTGCAAAACTGTTGTGCAATTTGTAGGATCTGATCAAAAGCAGATAATTCATTATTAATTGCAAACTTAGTAACAAATTGCTGCGATAAAATCATCGCTGTTCGATAAAATAAAACATCCTTATTCTTGAACCGCTTATAAAACGCCCCTGTTGTAACTCCGGCTGCTTGAGAAATTTTACGCAGTGAAACAGTTTGATAACCATTTGTACGAATAAAATTAATTGTTACTTTTATTATTTGGTCTTCAATTTTGTCATTCATTTACGTCACTCCCGATAACAGCGTTATTTGTAAATTTAAAATAACACTGTTATCAGGAAATGTAAAGAAAATCATCATCTTAGAATACAACATTGGATTCAAAAATGATGACTTTCAAAATATGAATGTTCACTTCAAATCAAATAAATGTAAGAAACCTATTGTTCCAAATATTTTCAAAAAAATTGATAGTATCTTCAGCTGTCATATATTTATTATCAAACGTACTGCTAGCATGGTGTTGCATTACTACTTGATATCCTAACCCATGTGCCATTTTTATTGTTGCATCAACACAGTATTCAGTCTGAGCTCCGCAAATTTCTAAATTATTAATACCTAAATTTTCTAAAATCTTTTCTAGATCGGTTTGGTAAAACGAATTAGGATGCTTTTTACTAATCAAAATATCGGCTTTCTTGTAATGCAAGCCCGACACGAGCTGCCAAGCGGTAGAATTTTTTTGAAGAAGATTATCTTCATGCTGGATAAAGATAATTGGAAGATTCTGGCTCCGATAGTAATCAATACGTCTATTTATTTTTAATATTAAATTTTCATAGTTAAAAATAACTTGATCTGATTTACAAACACCATTTTGTAAATCTATTATTATAAGAGCTGACTTAGCCATATAATCTCCTTACTAATAATTAATAGTTCCAAAATTCTTGTAATGTTAAGGTGTGGGTATATTACTTATACTCTTTAATTTTCCTGTCATACTTCTTTAGCAAATCATGATGATAGATTTTGGCTTTTTTAGACGTGCGTACTTCTTTCCACAGAATTGAAGCCACTTTCAATCGTTGTTTATATTGAGTAGTAGCTTGATCCTTAAAAAAATCTCGCACAAAATTATTCCACTGATATGTCCTTTCTTCTACAGATAACTCAGTTTTACTTTGATCCCAGTTTTGCATCTCTAGAAGTAAATCGCCAACAGTCATTTCTGTATCATGTTCTGTCTCTGCTTTGCGTTTGATAATAGCCATCTTCTTACTAAATGAAAATTTTTTAACATCAAAATAATCTGCAAACCATTGACGGGCAGCATTGTTAAAGCAGAAACCGGAGTTAATTAACTTTGTATCCAAGTTAATCTCGCTATACTGTAATGGATGACGCTTCCTGTTGTTTCGAATCGGTTTAATTTTTGAAGAAGGTACCCCTTTTAAGTATTTTGTAATGTACGAATTGAGTTCTGCTTTGGTTCCCGAAGTAGGCAGTTTATATCGTCGGCATAACTTAATCAATTCTGTTTTATAGTAATACTTTTGTGTGAATTCAGAAAGAGTATTAGGGATTTTCAAAATAAGCACCTCCTTAAAAATTTGCGATGATTTTAAATTTAGTATTATTCAATAATTATGATACTATATCTAGGAAAGTAAAAACACAGTTCGGTTGGTAGTCCGGGCATCAGTTCAAGCTGATCAGTATCCTTCCCCTCCGGGATGTCCCTCTTTCGTAATTTAACTTAAGGAGGGGACATGATGGTTATTCGATCTTGTCTAACAATTGTTTTTGATGGTAGCTTTTATAAAGCAGTCTTGGAGTGCCACAATGGAAAAGATTACTCAGTTGCATCTGTTATACTTGGTAGCTCTGAACCAAAGATATCATTAATTCTGAAGCTAGTTAATAATGATTATCAGCAGTTTCATTTTCACCATGTAACAGATAAAACACAAAAAATTATTAAACATGTTAATCCCAAACGTGCCCAACGATTAGCTAATAAGGTAATAAAGCATCAAGGCATTAGTACTAAAGCTCAAAGTACTTTACAAAAACAATTTGAAGAAAAGAAAAAAGTACGAAAAGCCAAGCGCTCTGCTGAAAAACGACTGACACACAACCTTCGTTATCAAAAGAGAGTAGCAAAGCGTCGCAAAAAACATCGTGGTCATTAGTGTCAACGCATGGTTGCCATTTAGAGATAACCATGCGTTTTATTTTTAAATATTAGGACAAAAACAGCTCAGTTTGACTATAGTATAAATTGAGATCATCAAATAATGTTTCAAAAAAATAAGATCAACAACCTGCATAAATACGGCTTAGTTGATTTTGATGAACAACTATTTTATCGCCTAGTCAAAAATCACCGTCTTCCAACGCTACATGGAGTTCACGTTCAAAGATGGTGAAATACTTAATGTTAAGATATAACATTTAGGATTGGCGGCATTCAGCTATTTTAGCTGGGTGCTGTTTTTTCTATCAGTTAACATTGCTAGTGGGCTGGTCAATAGAGTAATGAGTGCTGTAAGGTTGAACACTTTTCCAAATGCTTTAGCTAGTTCTTCATTTTTCTTCTCTTTTATCTTGTGCAACGCTGCTTCTAACTCGTCTTTTTGGGCTAGTAGTTTAATTCCATTGCCTAATTTATTTTGTCCCTGAGCGAGTGGAATTGTATATTTTGCTACTTGTTGTACTTTACTTAACTGATTTGTTCCAATCAGTAATTGGCGACTAGCCAAATATAGTTGATAATAACTACTCTTCTTTTTGGGAACTGGCAAATTAGCGTGGCTTTTAGCAGCTTGGATAATCCGTTGTTTCATCTTCTTTTGATTACTACTAACTTTTGTGTTTCCAGAATTTCTAAATGTCTTTCTGATTTGTTGACGTGCGACCATTCTGACATGTGATGACAGTACCCGTTCGTTAATCTGTGTATAGGCGGTATCACGAATGTTATTCTTTGCAGTAATGACATTATTGTTCAAGATAGTAACTAACAGTGCCATTCCTAGCGCTTGGCCAACATAACGAGCAGCGTTAACAATTCCGGAACCAATTCCAGTTTTATTGACTGGCAAAAACTTTACGGAAGAAGTCATTGCAATTGCAGTGAAGCCAAGTCCTAGGCCAACGATAATGTTACAACAGATAATCAATGCAGAACTGGTATTGGTTTTAACAAGTCCTAACATTGCTAATCCACCGGCTGTAATCACTAATCCTATCCCAATCAACAATTTTGAGCTAACCACTCGATACATTTTAGTAGCTAAAGGCATTCCGATAGCAATTGATAAAGACGCTGGAATTATCAAATAGGAAGAATGGAGTGCAGAGAATCCTTTTACATTTTGTAAGAAATAATTCAAAATTAATGATGGACCAATAATAGCAAAGCCAAAAATCAAATAAATAATACAAGAAGAAGTAAAAGTCTTTTCTCTGAAGAGTCCTAAATCAATAATTGGTGATTTAACTTTTCTTTCGACCAAAACCAACAAAGGCATACTAATAATACTGATAGCAAAACACGAAATAATAATGGTCGAGGTCCAACCATCTTCACGTCCTTCGAGCAAACCATAACAAAGTGATGATAGTAAGACTGTAAGTAAAATAACTCCTAACCAGTCAAGCGACTTTTCGATAGATGTATCATAAGATTCTTCAGTTCCAATCAAAATCAAGATAAAAGCAACAATTGCAATGGGAACATTAATACCAAAAATCCAATGATAGTTAGAATAATTAATAATAAATCCACCAATAGCTGGACCACCTGAAGCGGCTAACGCACTAAAAGCTCCCATAAAGGCAGTAATTTTACTTGTGTTTTTCTTGCCAAATAACTCAATACCCATCGGAAGAACAATAGGCGTGAGAATTGCACCACCAATACCTTGAAAGAATCGCGCTATAATTAGTAACGATAAAGACCGTGTGATCATACAGACAGCAGAAAAACCACCAAAGAGGACAACTCCTAGTAGCATAATTTTTTTACGACCTAAAATATCAGCTAATTTCGCAGCTGTAATAATAAATGAGGCCATTGCTAAAACATAGATTGTTGCTACCCAACTTGTTGCTGTCAACCCAGTATTCAGATCGTTCATAATATCTGGCAGAGCAATATTTACAATCGTCGCATCCAAAGCTCCCATAAACATTGCTAAGATTAAACCAATAAAGCCAATAACTTTTCTTGTTTGTAACATTATTATTCCTTTCATTGACACGTCAAAACAGTTTAAATTATTGACACACGTGTGACAAGGACTGTAATATCAAGATACAACCTACCATAATAATTAGCAATAGTTCTGGACCAATCTTAAAAACTGTCCCAAAAAGCTAAATTTGTGGCAAAGACAGGAGTATCAAAGAATGCACAATCGAATGTACCAACAGAATAAAGAAAGAATTGTGAATAGCTTTTTCTATTTATTAACAGAAAAAAACTACCAGCAAATAACCATTGTTGATATTGTTAATAATGCTGGAATCTCCCGACGAACCTTCTATCGAATATTTCCAGATAAACAATCAATATTAGATAACTATTTAGATGAATGGATGAAAAATTGGATTAACTATGTCAGTAATAATCGTCCTACTTCTCAACAACAGATGGTTAAACAACTATTCAAATTCTGGGAGCCCTTCATCCCAGAGTTGACAATATTGGTAAATGCTAATCTAGCATCATTAATTCTTGAAAAATACAATGAGATTTTTCCAAAATATTTTATAGACTTTCACAATGGCACCCAAGATAATGAGGAACTCGCCTTAGTTAAATTGAGATATTTATCTTATTTTGATATAGGTGCTATTTGGAATGTATTCATCAATTGGATAAAAGATCCCTATAAAATCTCATTAGAGGATTTAACTTCTTTGATCCAGCAACAATTTTAAGTATTAATAATATGGTACTCAATTAGTGGGTACCTATTTTTATATCGGTTGTACCCATGTACTGAATATTTTTAATATTCCGATCAGATTAGCGATTTTTACTTACTACTCGTATGCATATTGGCCTGCCAAACTGGATATTTGCATACTCGACTATCGAAATAGGACATAGAACACTCGACCCACCGGCTCCAAATAGAAAAAGTGTACTAATTCCAATCGTTAAAATCAGAATTAGTACACTTCTAATCATCTGTAAATACCGTCATGAAGCGGTTTATCGACTATTTTTCTGTACGTTCTAGCACCGTAACACTCTCAGCAGTTCGCGCTTCCGAATCATTTCGTCACTTTGTTCCTCATTCTTCGAGCGCTATCGCATGAGTCATTCGTAAGTAATGGAACTTCGCTATGCTCGTTCCATTACAACGACTGACTCAACATGCGTCGTCTGTGGGAACTGGTCCACTGGCTGAATTGGCTTCGTTACATGGTAGCCTTGTTCAGCAAACCGCTTGATATCACGAACCAAAGTGGCTGGGTTACAGGAAACGTAGATCACTTTCTTTGGTCCCATTTTACCGGTAGCTTCGATCAGGCTTTCCGCAAGCCCCTTCCGCGATGGATCAACGATGACAACATCTGGTTTGAGCCCCTCTGCTTGCCACTTAGCAAATTGTTCTTCAGCCTTGCCAACGATAAACTTAGCATTCCTAATGTCATTCCGTTTAGCATTGTGCTTAGCATCTTCAATCGCAGCGGGCACAATTTCAACCCCATAGACTTGCTTAGCGTGCTTGGCAACTGCCAGTGAGATCGTGCCAATCCCACAATAGGCATCGATGACGGTTTGATTGCCGTCCAAGCCAGCATTGTCGATAGCGGTTTGGTAAAGGCGTTCAGTCTGTTGCGGATTAACCTGGTAGAAGGATAATGGTGAGATTGCAAAATCAATCCCGAGGAGTTGGTCATGAATTTCATCCGTACCCCATAATGTTTTATTCTTGTCACCAAGCAAGCGGTTCGTTCGCTTATCATTGATGTTTTGCACAATACTTTTTACTTCTGGCACTCCGGCAACGATACCATCCACGATTTGTTTTTCCATTGGCAACCGTTTCGTATTCGTGACTAAGACCACCATTATTTCATGGCTATAGTATCCCCGCCGAACCATTACTGTACGAATCACACCCTTACCAGTTTGTTCATCATATGGTGTAATGTGGTATTGCCGTAATAGGTCACGGACAACCACAATTGCCTTATCAATTGCAGGATCCTGAATATAGAAATCTTCAATCGGCACTAAGGTATGGCTCCCACGTTTGTAGAAACCAGTTTCCAATTGTCCCCGAACCATTTTTACTGGTACTTGGGCCTTATTCCGGTAATGATAAGGCTTTTCCATCCCCATCGTTGGCAAAACTTCAATCTCGTCTAAGTGGGCTTTAGCCAATAATTCTTGAATTTGATGTTGCTTAAATTTTAGTTGAGCATTGTATTTCAAATGACCAAGCGGCGCAATCCCGGTTTGAATGTATTTTTTATCCTTAACATCGACGCGGTCTGGACTCTTTATCTGCCAGTCCATTACCCGTCCCCAAGCAAAGTGGCTGGTTACCTTGGTGATTTTTACCGTAATCTCTTCACCAGGCAACGCATTTGGTACGAAGACTGGGAAATCATCAATCTTCACTACCCCATTGCCCTCATAAGTTAGGTCTACTACCTTGGCTGAATATTCTTCATTTTTATGTACTGGAATGTTTAGTTTCAAATCTATTCCTCCATTAATTTCAACGTTACAAACTTTTTCTATTATAGCAAAATAAACGGCCAACTTCCTTATTCAGAAGCTGACCATTTATGCTTTTACACAATGCTTTTCTAAAAAGTGCGCAATTTCTATCATTTCTTCCTCAGAATCGTCAGCTAAGGTTATCTGAACGATAAAATCCTCACCTTCGTCTGCTGTTAAGTGTAATTCCCAACTATTTTTCTTTAAGAATAATAAGGATAGATAAGCTGCTATTAAGCAGATCATTTATTCTTTAACCGTCCCATCAATTCTTTATTCTCATCAAATAATTGATTAATCATTGTTAATATTTTATCGTCGCTCTGTTCTTTATCATTTTTAGTTAATTGCAAGCCAACATAATTATCAGTTTTAAAGAATTTTGAATTATTATTTAGTTCTCCCACATTATCACCTCATAATTACATTATAGAATATTGTAATCATAAAGTTTTCATTATAGTATAGCAAAATAAACGGCCAACTTCCTTACCCAGAAGCTGACCGTTTATTCTGGGTATACACTTTCTGGTATGGATGAAAATTCCATGCCAGATTTTTTATACAAAAAAGAGGACATTTGCTGTCCCC
>NZ_RDBR01000068.1 GCF_009663775.1 Lactobacillus sp. 0.1XD8-4 | reverse complement strand
CCGTACAATGAATCTTTGTAGAATTCATTGTACGGATTTTTATTTTCAACTAGGAGTTTTTTCCCAGCCTCTTTTTTATTTGCCGTACTCTGCAATCATTTGCTGATAAGCAGTTGCGATTTGTGCTGGTGGCAATTGCCAATCAACGATTCCTACTTTTAATAATAAATGCCATGCATGTCGATAGCTTTCTTGTTGATGGTTAAAATAAGCATTACTTAGAAAATGTTTTATTGCTAGGTATGATTTATTTAGATCTGTTAGTTTTGTTGATTTTTTAGCGGTTGTAATTCGCTGCCAGTTCTCCTCATCAAGAACAACTAAGTGTGTCCATTGCATTTTAGCACTAAATAATAAGATTAATGCTAGTGAGCGAACATAAGTCGCCAATAGTTTCTCTTTATCTATTTGTTCTGGCACAACAACCTTATACCACCCTGCTGCTTCTGCCATATCTGATAATGCTAGGTCAAGATCAACAAAGATTGTCTGTTTCCGCGTTTCAGGACCAATCATTAGTTCTTTTTCTTGATCAATTTGCAATTCTAAATCAATAATTTGATGGAGCATTTTTGTAATATCAAGCATTATTTACCTCCTAAATAAGGAGCAGGGAAGACACTCTAACTGCTACTCTGTCTTCCTGCTCCTTGTCATCTACTATTATGTAGCTTTATACTCTTAAAATCTCATTACTTCTCTTTTGCTGTTGAATCCTCATCTGCAGTATCTGATTCGGTAGATTCATCTTGATCTAACGCAGGTGCAGCTGCCTCAACGTCCGCAAACTGCTGAGTATCATCATCTGCAATCTCCATATGATTACTTCTAACAGCAAGTGAGGCTCGATCATCTAAATACCACTTACGCACTAATTCATAATGAAGCAGGACATCAAAGAATGAAACTTGAGCGTCAGGATCCTTCACTAAAAAGGCCCACTCCTGACTATAGTCATCAGGATCAAAAGCAATATCAAGTTTAATTCCACGATCAAGTAAGAGTTCAGCACCATTATTACGTGGTAAATTCATTAGCATGTAGTCTTGATCGGCAGTCGCAACAAACAACCGATCAATCACCGTTAACGGCAACTCTGGCTTATCTAACATAAAGCGACGGTCATTTTCTGTTGCAAGGATCCCTAAGTCAATTGTAAAATCTAAGTCCTTTTGTAAGTATTTGGCAAAAGCAATCATTGGCTTAACCGCTTCTCTTAGTTCAAGGTCAGTATGTTGTTTTAATGCATACACAATAAAGTAGTTAACAAGCGCTCGGTTATTAAACTGCATTAATTTATCTTCTAAACTAAGATAAAATAGCGGCTCATGTTGGCTCTGCTCAGTAAAAGCTGCTTCACCACGACTATCAATTACAAATTTAAAAATTGCTTCATCACCGATTGATGCAACGGTTGCTTCAAATTCATGGTCTGGTTCACTCTCGGTAACATTAACAGTCGTATCACCATGCATCTTTAATAAACGATCCATAAAAATCAAATAATAATCGGCAGCTTTATAATGTGGCGGAAAATCAACAAAAGCATTAGCTAAGTCCATCTTTGCTAATTTAGTGGTTGCAGACAATAAGTTCTTAGCATCTTTAGTTTGCGCTAACTGATCTAGTAATTCCACGTAACGCTGACCAAGATTAAGGACATCTTTAAAGGCGTCAGACAACGCTTGAACACGTTCGCTAGGCGACGTTACAATTCGATTATTGCTCATCGTTGTCCACCTGCTTTCCGTCTTCGCCATTTAAACTGGCCAAGTAATTGGCATATAAGTTGCGGTTTGCCAATTCAAAGTCTTCAAAACTACCAAATGTATCAATAATACTCTTTTGTTCATAACTCAAAATAGTATTTTCTTTTGATAAGGACAACACAACCCGTTCATTATCTTTGATTGTCTGAGCAGCATTGCGGGATTCTTCTTCTTGATCTTCTAGTTTTTGTAATTTTTCAACAAGTTCTTGCCGACTCTCTTTATTGCGGCTTGATTCCCAAATACCAGACCGTGAACTAATATCCTTTAATTCCTCTTGAAGAGCCTCTTTTTGTTCCTCACGTTCACGCTGATGATCAATTAAGTCTTGGAGCCGGTCATTTTCACTGGAAATTTTGTTGATTCGTTCACTATTGTATCGTTTATTGTCACGGGAAAGTTCAAATGCAGTCCGTAATTTCTCATATTCAGTCTCATCAAAAGAAAAGCGAACATTTAAAACATCTAATTCCCCAAACTGACGACGGTCCCACCAATTACCAAAGTATATCCGATAATGACCTGTCTGATATTCTTCATAGTAGAAAAATGGATAAGTCTTTCCAAGATACTTGATTAAGTTTTCACTAAGATAATTGCTTAGCTGATCTGCTAAATCATCG
Organism: Lactobacillus sp. 0.1XD8-4; assembly: GCF_009663775.1. Taxonomy (GTDB): domain Bacteria; phylum Bacillota; class Bacilli; order Lactobacillales; family Lactobacillaceae; genus Limosilactobacillus; species Limosilactobacillus walteri. Next base: position 5,715 of record NZ_RDBR01000068.1, on the reverse strand, counting down.
ACTAAATTCATGACACCCTTGTCATTTGGTTGCTGCTCACGATGCTCAATCTCTTTTGCATAACGTTGATTATCCAATAATTGATAAATTTCACGATCGCGGTGATTGGAAATTGCATCGTTAAAGCGCCGTAAATACTTTATCTTCGTTATAATCTGTTGGTTGATGACTTGAGTAACATCAAGTGAATCACTGTTAGTTTCTACACTCGCCATAAGCATGCTCCTTGTCTAAATAACTACCTATAATAATAAATAATTTTACTGTCCTTTTTCCACTATTTTTAAATTTTTTTCAAAAACTTTAGATTTTTACGCTAATATTCCAACTAATCACGTAAAAAAGCTTTTCAGAACTAAATAATAATTCTGAAAAGCTTTTCTTTTAATTTCCCTTTACCTAAAATAACATCAATGAACACCCAAGGTTAGTTTTGCAAATCGGCTCATTCGATCAATTGTCCATGCTGGTTCCCAAACAAATTCAACATCAACGTTTTCAACTTCAGGAACTTTTTTAACTGCCTTAACCACCATGTCAGCTAAGACATTAGTCAACGGACAGCCCATCGTTGTTAACGTCATCTCAATTAAACAGATTCCATCATTATCTAAGTCGATTGCATAGACCAAGCCAAGATTAACAATATCAATGTGCAATTCGGGGTCAATGACTGTCGATAATTGCTGTACGATGTCGTCTTTAATTAATTGTTTGTCTCTCATCTTTTTAAGCTTTATCTCCAAAAATTTTTGCACGAATTGCTTGACCAGTCGGTGTGCCGGCAAGACCACCAATTCCTGTTTCACGAAGCGATTCAGGCAATCCATGACCGACTTTATCTAATGCTTCAATACACTCATCTGCTGGAATTTTACTTACACAGCCTGCTAATGCCATATCAGCTGAAATCAAGGCATTGCCTGCACCAATCGCGTTTCGCTTAACACACGGAACTTCTACTAGTCCTGCAATCGGATCACAAACCAATCCTAACAAATTAGCAATTGCCATTGCAAGCGCTTGTGAACTTTGCTCAGCATTACCACCGGCTACCTCAACAGCTGCAGCAGCACCCATTGCTGATGCACTACCAACTTCTGCTTGGCAGCCACCAGTTGCCCCGGCAATTCCAGCATGATTAGCGATAACCATCCCTAATCCACCAGCTGTGAACAAGAAACGAACCATCTGTTCTTCATCTAATTCCAATCGTTTTTCAAGCATAAAGATAATCCCTGGTAGCGTTCCAGCTGAACCGGCAGTAGGGGTAGCGCAAACAATCCCCATTGAAGCATTTACTTCATTTGTTGAAATCGCATCCTGAACAGCCTCCATCATTGCATCTCCAGAAAGGGAACGTTTATTTTGCCGATAATCTTTAATCTTTACGGCTTCCCCACCAGTTAGCCCCGTTTTCGAGAATACACCTTGACCTTCTGAACCTTTCTTTACGGCAGCACGCATCGTTTCTAAATTCCGCTTCATTTTATCCCATACTTCTTGCCGTGGGTTACCAGAACTTTTACACTCTTGTTCAATTATCAATTCAGAAATAGGCTTGCCAGATTTCATGGAATCATCAACGATTTCTTTTATACTATCATACATAATGAACACTCCTCTTTAACCTATAAACAAATAATATTTTCAAATTTATTTTGCAGATCTTTAATCACTTCATCACGCATATAGTTTTTTATATCGTATTCATAAATATCACAATTTTCCCCTTGCAATACTTGCTTACGATTGAACGGCGCAACTTTTTCAAGTTCAGCAGTAACCGGAAGAGCATTTTCATGCTTCTTTTCTTTATCCACATAGATAATGATTGGAAGCGGACCAGATGGCTGCACTTCAACCCCGTCTAATACAAAGTCCCGAATTTCGATTGCACCACCACCGATAGAACATCCTGAAATCCAGACTTTCTTCCCTGGAGCAGACATCTCTAAAACTGCTGTATTAGGGTGGTTAATTGGACTTTCGCCTGATTCTTCCACAAAGCGAATATCAATGCCATTATCACGCGCAATTTCAGGAGCAGTCGGTACACGTGGATCATCTGTAGCAAAGCCCATTACCCCAGCTGCTATTGCATAATCAGTGCCATGCCCGCGGTGTGTTTGCGCAAATGAACCGTAATAATGAACAGTAACTTTTTTGGGTACGCCACCAAAAAGTTTATTTGCTGCTTGACCAATTGCAACAGCTCCAGCAGTATGTGAACTAGAAGGGCCAATCATAATAGGTCCGATAATATCAAAAACACTTCTATAATTTCCACTCATTGTAGATTCCCCTTTTCTTGTCAAATTTGGAAACAAGAATTACTATCTTTCTTTAACAATGTCGCCTTTTCGAATTTCAGAAACGGTATGGATCTTGAAGTTCTTAAATACCCAGTGACCAATGTAGGCCCATAGCGTACTGTTAATTAAAATTAAAATTACTGCTTCTAGTGTCTTGAGCCATGGGTTCATCCCAAATACAACAATAAGTCCAGCCCATGGAGTTGCCATCCCTGTAACGCGAACTACTAATCCAAACGCTGTGACAATAATTCCGTTTACTGCACCAGCAAATAAATTCGTAACAAAAATCGGAATTGGATTGGCAGAAATAATATCTAATTGCGTTAATGGTTCAATAGTTACAGCAATCGTTGTTGCCTTATCTCCAAACTTCATTAATCGGAAGAATGAAAAGTTTAAGAACGAGTTTCCTGTACATCCTAGGGCCCCAATTGCCATTGGAACACCAAGAAGATTGATTAGACTCGTTAGGACCATTGAGGACAGTGGTGTCATACCAACTAACGGAATAATTCCACCAAGGATTGCACCCATTACCCAAGGATTTGCTGTCTCTGCTTGCTTAATCGAGCCACCTATTACTTGCAAAATAGCCATAACACCTGGTTGAATTAACATAGCAATTCCATTTGCTAATAATGGTGCAATTAAGATAACGACAATTAAATCCAGACCACCAGTAACACGTTTTTCAATCTCTTTAACAAGGAAAGAAATTAAATATGCAGCAATAAATGCAGGAAGTAACTTAAACTTGATTAAAGAGATTCCGATAATCATAGAAAACACAGGACTAATACCGAATGCTAATGGCACTAATGCACCAGCAGCTAAGCCACCCATTGATCCCATGACATTACCAACTTGTTCAGCAAATTGAACATGGAAGACCTCACCAATCGCGTAACTTAGAAACGCTTGTGGTAAGAACGTGGCACATGCGGCTCCTGACAATGCACTTACTGATTGCTTACCGTGAGGAGCTTTAAATGTAAATAAACTCATCGCAGCAATAACCAAGAAGAGCATTACAACACCTATAAGAATAGATAACATATGCTTAACCTTCTTTATTTTTTATTAATAATTGATTATCGGTGACGTCTTAATCCAGATTGATAATAAATTATTATTACAATAATAGTATATCGTGTTGCTTCAAGCTTGTAAACGCTATAATAATAATTTATTATTACGAAACAAACTTATTTTTGCCGTTACAACAGCTGCATCTTTTGCTACTACTGGGTTTTATATTCATGTTATTTCTAAAATAAGATTAAAATTATTTTGTTAACATTTACCCAATCTCATAAATATAGTGTCTATTGTTAATTATTCAAATGATAATTTTTTATTTTGAAAATTGATTTAATTCTCAAAAAAGGATAGAATGTGAGTAACATTATAATAATCAAATTTTAAGTATTAAAATATTTTTACGAACAGAACGGGCTGTGCCCCCCCCCCCAGATTTTTGGGAGGGGGGTATTATAAAAACATTTTTCCAAAGGGGATTTAAATATGCCAAACGAAAAAATAAAAGACTACATAAAGAAATATATTCCTCTAGCAAATTTTATTGCTGATATTCTGGGACCAACCAGTGAAGTGGTTCTCAATGATGTTACTGACTTAGATCATGCTGTTGTTTATATCAAAAATCCCACTATTACCAATAGAAAGATTGGGGACCCTGCTTCAAATTTTGTTCTAAAGATAATGAAAGACGGCATAGATGATAAAACAAACTACATCGCAAATTACTCTGGCAAATCCAAGTTACATCCACATATTAGAGCATCCACTTTTTTTATAAGAAAACAGAAAAAAGTTGTGGGAATGCTTTGCATTAACATTAATCAAGAACCTTTAGAAAAGCTAAATGAACAAATTGATACATTTAGAAAAATGTTTGAAGTTAACACTACTCCAATCGGAGATTATGAAAGTAAAACAGATGTAGAACCAGCTAGTCAACAAAAAACTATTTCTGAAAACTTTAATAACTCCGTTACCTCACTTGCAAAAAATGCAGTAAAAAAGAAAGAACAGGAACTAAACATTACTGCAAACTACTTCCAACAAGAACAAAAAATAGAACTTATTAATGAGTTATATGAGGAAGGATACTTCTTACTCAAAGATTCTATTAGAGTAATTGCAGAATACCTTGATAGTTCTGTCCCAACAATTTACCGATATTTAAATAAAGTAAAAAATTCTCACTAAAAAGATTCCGCCATATTTGACGGAATCTTTTTATAATAGATAATTAATCATCCCTGCTTTTATCATCGAATCTCTTGTTGTCTTTTTTAAGGTTTCAACCGAACTTGCCATTGCCTGTTTCTCAACAATGTTTAATGGTAATTCGATTATTTCTTGTATGCCACCGGCCCCAACAACGGCCGGAGTACCAATATAAACATCATCATAACCATATTGACCATCTAAATAACAACCAACCGTAATAACGCTACCCTCATCACGTAAAATAGCCGTAGCAATGCGCATTATTGCAGTTGCAACTCCATAAAAAGTTGCCCCTTTATAATCTATAATTTGATATGCCTTATTACGAACAGACTTTTCAACATTAGCTAAGTCCTTTAATGTGTATCCCTCTTGGGAAATAAGATTTAATAGAGGAATCCCGCCAATATCGGCAGATGAAAACGCAGCAAATTCTGAATCGCCGTGTTCTGCCAAAACATTTATATTAATACTCTGCGCATTAACGTTAAACATTTTAGCTAATGCTATTTTTAATCTTGCAGTATCTAGCGATGTTCCTGTACCGATTACTTGTTCACTAGCAAATCCAGATTGTTTTAATACTGCATAAGACATAATATCAACTGGATTAGCTGCAACTATAAAGATCCCATCAAAACCGCTCGATACAACTTTCTTTGTAATTTCTTTTACTATTTTAAGATTTTTTGTTACTAATTGTAGTCTAGTTTCTCCAGGTTTCTGCGGAGCTCCAGCACATATAACCACAATATCAGCGTTATAACATGTCTCATAATCAGCAGCGTAAATCTTAAGAGAACTGCGGTAGGGTGTAGCATCTTCTAAATCCATTACATCCCCTATTGCTTTTTCTTTAGTGTGGTTAATTATTGCTAATTCTCCTGTCATTCCTTGATTAATCGCTGCATATGCATATGCAGAACCAACTGCACCGTCACCAATTAGTACTACCTTTTGGTGATCATCATACATCTTTATCCCTCCAAAATTTCTGTTTTCTAAAATACAAATACAACTATAACAGTTTGATAAAAAAATGTCACGATAATATTTTTTTATCAAAAAAAGAGGCTGGGAATTAACTATTAAATTCCTTCCTCTGAATATTAAAATCCGAACCATAATTTTTGATTTTCCA
>NZ_RDBR01000067.1 GCF_009663775.1 Lactobacillus sp. 0.1XD8-4 | reverse complement strand
GGCATACACCAATCGAGATCTTCTTGCTTAATCTACGTCACTAAATTCGTTCAAGTTATTTCTTGCAATCTGCCGAACTAAAAAATATTTATAAATCATATTACCTCGATAAAGAAGAGTTTCCAGTTCTTAAGGGAATTAACCTTCAATTTGAGCGAGGCGAATTCGTATCAATCCTCGGGGAATCTGGCGGTGGAAAATCAACACTAATGAATATTATTGGTGGCCTTGATCGTGACTTTAACGGTGAGGTACTAGTAAATGGTAAGATTTTAGATCATAAAAAAGAAAAACAGCTTGATAGCTATCGGCGAGCAACGGTAGGCTATATCTATCAGTCCTATAATTTGATCTCCCATTTAACTGTCTTAGATAATGTGCTAGTTGCTTTAGATATGACAACCTTATCTAAGGAAGAACGACGTAAAAGGGCGTTAGAGCTATTAGATAAAGTTGGGCTAAAAGATCAAGTTAAAAAACACCCCAATCACTTGTCGGGTGGTCAGAAACAACGGGTAGCAATTGCCCGCGCATTAGCAAGCGATCCACAAATTATCATTGCTGATGAACCAACTGGCGCGCTTGATTCCAAAAATACCCAAGAGGTTCTAGAACTTTTAGATAATATTGCTCGTGATGGGAAATTAGTAATTGCAGTAACCCATTCCCAAGAGGTAGCTGATAATGGAACACGAATTGTTCATCTAGCTGATGGAAAAATCGATGGTGATGAGGAATTACGCCCTTCATATCCAATTCCGCCTGACCCAACAAATATTACTCCGCGAACTTTACCCGCAATGGCTAGCTATCGGACAGCATTCAAGCATTTAACTTATAATTTCTGGCGGAATTCATTAATTATGCTAGGGACCGCAATTAGTATTTTTGCTGTGTTGCTTTTTAGCGGATTAGGGAATGGAATTAATGGTTATATTCAAAATCAAATCAATTCATTAGCCAATCCTCAAGCGATAACAGTTTTTAAGAATACAACGGGGAAGAAAATGACCCAAGAACAACTTCAGTCTTCCCTCGGCCAAACAATGGCTGCCGATCCGCAATCGATGACAATCAGTCATCATAATATAAAGCGGCTTAGTAGGATTGACAATGTGTCGTCTGTTCAACCGGGAATTTTAGTTAGTGCTTACCAGTTATCTTATAATGGCAACAAACAAAGTGGGACGTCACTTAACACTTGGAGTAAGGCAAATGCTACGGACTCAGTGAAGCAAGGCCATCAGCCGAAAAATGGTGAAATTGTTCTTGCTAAGCAGCAGGCAATTCAGCTTTTGAGTGCTAAAAATTATAAGCAGATGGTAGGGAAAACAATTACATTGTCATTTAATTGGGTTGATAAGAATAATAATCCAGTACCAGTGACCGGGAAATTTAAAGTTGCCGGTATTACAGAAGGTGCCAGCACAACCACCGCAATTACCTACCAATCGATGCAACAATTATTAAGGGACGCAAATGCATCAACAGCAGCGAATGTTGTAACAGTAAATGTTAAAAACCTTGATAAAGTTCAAACCGTTGCTAACAAAATTGATGACCTTAGAGATGGCAATAATAAGCGTGTCTTAGGCGCAGTAACAGTTGGGTCAATCCTAAAAACGGTGAATACTTACGTCAGTCTTGCATCCACTGTTCTTGCATCAATTGCAGGAATCTCACTGCTGGTATCAGCTTTAATGATTATTGTTACGATGTATATGTCAGTATCGGAACGAACAAAAGAAATCGGTATTTTACGAGCATTAGGAGAAAGAAAAAAGGATATTCGGCGGTTATTTACTTCGGAATCTGTTTTTATTGGATTGTTTTCAGCACTCTTGGCTTTAATAATTGTGGCAGTTGTAACGGTAATAATAAACCACGCTCTGTATGGTTTAATTAAGTACAATATTGTCCAAATAACATTTGGAAACGTTATTTTTGCAGTTGTGATTGCGGTTGTAATTTCATTTATTGCGGCCCTTCTCCCAGCACGACGAGCAGCCAATCTTAATCCAATCGATGCTTTAGCAGCTGACTAGCGAAAAAACACCAATTTAAATTGGTGTTTTTTATTTTTTAAAAATTATTCTTAGGTAAGCCAAAAAATAGTGTATAATTATATTTGGAGGTGTTGAACTTGACAACAATATATGTTCACAATAATAATCAATCACAAACCGTTGCCTGTTCTGATGGTACCCAAGGTGTAATGAGGATTAAAGATAATGGCGTTGTACCACATTACAGTTTTAAGTTTTATAGCCATGCGCATTTAGGTTTTTGGCTAGATAAAACGCAATTTCGTGATGGTAAGTCACTAATTGTAAAAGGTATATTAGAGAATGAAAAGTTTAAGATCCGATTTATCGACTAACAAAAAGGACGCTTAGAAGTCATGTACTAAGTTAATCTTAGAATGAGTTCTAAACGTCCTTCTTTAATTACAATTGGAGGATCCCAATTAATATTCACTAAATTAAATAATTTTTTCAGCATGACTCAAAACATCGGCAATTAAGGTCATTACCTGTGGATCTTCGAGATGATAAATTACAGTTTTACCTTCTCGACGTTGCTGAACTAAATTATATTTTCGTAATAGCTGCAGTTGGTGGGACACCCCCGATTGTTCCCAGTTCAACTTCATACTAATTTCTGAAACGCTCATTGAATGTTGAATAAGCAGATATAATAACTGCAATCGTTTCGGATTGCCAAGCAACTTAAATAATTGGCTGATTTTATTAACGTTTGGAATATCAGTCGTCCGACGGTTTACCACGATAAATACCACTTACTTTCTATAAACTCCCTAATGTTAGTTCGTGAATATTAATAATAAACTGCTTACTCTTATTCTAAAACAGACGAAGACGTTTTTAAAACAAAAAAAGCAAAAAGTATAGATTTTCTTATACTTCTTACTTTTATTGAATATAAATATATTTATTGAAAAGGGGCTACAATGCTAAACGTTGACCAACAAAAATAGTGTAAGGACTTTGGATGTTGTTCTTAGCAGCAATTGTCCGCCAGTTTAATCCGTGGTAGGCAGCGATCTTGGAAAGCGAATCACCGTTTTGGACTACATAACTGCCGTGCCCTGTGGTTGAACGGTAATTGTTTGTCTGTGTACTAGTTGAGCGAACATTCGTAGCTGTTCCACTAACATGTAGTTGTTGACCAACCCGAATTAAGTTTGGATTACTAATATGGTTAGAGGAAGCTAACGCTGAGGTAGTGGTATGGAAACGTATGGCAATACCAGAAAGGGTGTCTCCTTGTTGAACGGTATATGTACCATTGCTTACGCTAGTTTGGTGGTTAGTGTTATTTTGCTTAACTGGCGTTGAAGAACTGGCTTGGTTATTTTGCCGAACAGTTAGAACTTGGCCAACCCGAATTAGATTAGGATTAGTAATATGATTTAACTGCGCCAAGTTACTATAAGTAGTGCTGAACTTGCTTGCAATGCCAGAAAGCGTATCACCACGTTGAACAGTGTAGGTATTTACATTGTTATTGTCGTTCTTAGCTTCATTTTGCTTAGCTGGTGTTGCTGGCGTATTGTTTTGTTGTTGGTTAGCATTTTGCCGAACTAATAGCCGCTGACCAACATAAATCCGATTAACATTGTGGATATCATTTAATGATGCAAGCTTACTTACAGTAGTATTGAACTCACCTGCAATTCGTGATAAAGTGTCGCCGCCCTTAACCGTGTAGTAACCAGTGTTTGAAACAGTTACATTTGTTTCTGGTGTTTGCGCACTTTCTGTTTGCTTGTTAGTAACAACTTTGCCTGATAGTGCGACGGCATCTAATTGGTTTAAGTTGTACGTTTGAACAAAACGAATTAAAGTACTAGCATAATTTGGATCAGTAGCATAGCCGTCTTGGCGAAGTTTTCTTGCAACTGAAGCATAATCAGTATCACCAAGCAAGTTACGGTAGCGGCTATTTACGTTAAGGAAACGACCATGGTCAGCCACTGATTCAGAATTGTTTGCATAAGCCCGGAAGTTAGCATTTACATATACGCTACGACCATTGTAAACTTCACGAGTACGCATAGTAATTGAGTTACCATTGTATGAACCTTTAATTCCAAAAAGGTTATGTGCTTGCGTAGATAAGCCTGAACGACCCCAGCCGCTTTCTACGATAGCTTGAGCAACGGTAACTGAAGGAAGGACTTTGTATTTATTCCAACCTTCGATAGCGCCAGGAGCAACGCTTTGGATAAATGCTTGTTGTGACGCATTATTACTAAAATGGAGGCTATTGAGATCAGTAGTATTTTCTTGGCTGGCGCTAGTAGCTTGTGGAGTAGCTGGAGTTGCCTGCTTTTGTTCACTGGCTTGGGAAGATGCAGGAGTGGCAGCAGAGGCAACGGTTGATGAAGCCTGACTTTCAGGTGTGGTTGCACTGCTTGCAGGGGTTGCACTAGCACTTGAAACGGTACTTTGGGTAGCACTTGAAGCACTGTTACTGTCATTATTGCTTTGATTATTGGTAGCAGCGACCGGTTGAGCAGACGTTGCAGGTGCATTATCGGCGGCATGGGCAACGGCACCAGTAGTAGTTAATAAGGTGACGGCAGTTAATCCGGCAAACATCCATTTCTTTCCGCTTTTATACATTTTGAAATGGGTTGATGGATCAGTATTAGATTGACGATTCATTGGCAGAGACTCCTTTTTATATATTAAAGTTCTTAAACGCAATATTTATAAGTGGCTTGTTAATCATTTCATAAATTAGAATGCTGAAAAAGCACTAAAATGTTTAAGAAGTTCTAAAGATTTCAACTACTATAAAACTAGCATTAATTTCAATTATCGTCAATTTAATTTGGGATGGATAGTACGGTAAAAGCTTTAAATCCGTTGTTTAAGTCTTGTTAAATCAATAATTAGTTGATTCATATGTCCTTTTTATCAATTGAAAAACAATTTAAAACAAATGACAGAATAAACATATGTAACTATAATGCTTTTTAGAGAATTGTAAATTAAGTTCAAAAATAATCATCGATTGTTCAAATACAGTAGGCTATAATAAAGTAGTTTAAATTATTAATTGATTGAAATGAGTAGTAAACGAGGAGTTTTAAAATGGTTGCTAAATTAAAAGATGTCGCCCAACTGGCTGGTGTTTCAGTAACCACAGTTTCACGGGTAATCAATAATTATGGTTCGTTGAGTCAAAAGACAATTGATAAGGTTCATGCAGCGATGAGGGAGTTGAACTACCAGCCAAACGCGCTAGCGCGGGCAATGCAAGGAAAACCGTCAAAATTTGTCGGCTTAATTTTTCCAAACCTAACCAATCCTTTTTTTGCCGAATTAGCTAATGAATTGGAACATCAACTGTTTAAAAAGGGATATAAGACGATTATTGCCTCTTCAGCACAAAATCCTGAGATAGAGCATGAATATTTAAATATGTTAATGGCTAATCAGGTAGACGGGATAATATCAAGTTCACATAACCTTGATATTGATGAGTATCACCAATTGACTGCGCCGATTGTATCATTTGACCGATATTTAGCAGATAATGTTCCAATTGTGGCCGCAGATAGTTACCATGGTGGCGAATTGGCAGCAAAGTATCTAGTTGAACATCATGTGCAGCACTTAGCGGTTATTGTCGACGAGGATACGTCCGTGTCACCAACGATTAATCGGATTCAGGGAGCACTTGATTTTCTAAATAAGCAAAATCTTGATTTTGAACCATTAGCAATTCAAGAGTTAGACTTAGAAGCGACTTTCCCAGGAGATTATGACGGGGTCCTTGCTTCGAATGATGTTCAAGCATTAACTATCTATAATCTTTATCGTCAAGCTGGCAAACAATTGAATAGTGACTTTTTTATCACTGGCTACGATGGTTCACATTTGATTAGGAAGATAGCGCCATACTTGCCAACAGTTATTCAACCAATTCCCGAATTAGCGCATGAGTTAATTCAAACATTAATGAAACGGATTAAATCTCCAAATGAAAACATTACAACAACAACGATTCCGGTTGAATTTTATCAGCCAAAATAAAAATAGTGCTCGTGGCATCAAGGCTACAAGCACTATTTTTATTTTCTCTCTAAATTGCCAAAATGGCATAAGCCGTAATATTACTTACTTTGCATGAACCGTTGAAGCAATTCGACTTCTTCTGAAGTTACTGGGGTGTTGGATGATTTAATCTCGTGAATCCGTTCAACAGATAGGTGACTGCCGAAAGCAACTTCATTATCATTTAAGTCATTTTCACGCTCAAAGTTAATCAATTCTTGAGCAAGCTCACTCAAATTGTCCATGAAATAAACTCCTCCTTAATGAATGGAATTATTGAATTAATATTCTCCTTATGTCCTATTCTAAATCAAGACACGGTTTGTTACCAAAATTTAGTTTAGCACAGTTTGAACTTATCCTAGTAGTTATTTTCTTAAATTTATCCGTTTGTTTATTAGATTTGACGACAAGCGGGTGAATTTGTGTGATAATCAAGGTAAATATTTTTAGAGAATGGGGTATGGATAAGTTATGAGTTGGAATTGGTTAGGATGGGTATCTTGGATATGTTCGATTCTCTTTTTCTGCTATGTGATCCATTATATTCGAGTACACCAGTTAATGCTGATTGCTAAGACAAAAAAGGTATTGGAAAGCAGCTTGGTGGTTCGCTACATAATTTTGCTAATTGTATCATTGGCCTGGTTAGGCAGCATGCTTTACTTAACATTCTTTAGACCAGTTGATATCAATAATCACCAAGAAACAAGGACGTCGATTACGTGTCAGCCGCTCCAAATGGGGAATAAGTCTGATGATTTTTATTATGTTTTAGCAACCCGGAGTAAAAGTGGCAAGCACCCGATTGTCTCATATACTTACTGGGCTGGAGATGATAAGTATACGACAAATTCACGATTTGGTTCAGTATCCGATGGTTCTAGAATTATTAACTTAAATGCTAGTGCTTTACCATGGGATAAGAAGCAGCTGGAAAGAGAAGATGCTAAAACCGGTCATGCATTTGCAGCCGTGATGAACGTAAAGTATAAAAATACGATAATAAACGGTTTGGGATTAAAGGCAAATCGGAATGCCGCCACATATACTTTACTGCGGGTACCGTCTGCTGATATGGTTTCTGAAAGATAAGATGAAAACACAACAAATAGTAAAATTAAAATGGGTGGCACTTGCTAGTCTTTTGAACAACACTGGTGCCGCTTTTTTATGGCCGCTAACTACGATGTATCTTCATGACTATCTTAGACAAAGCTTGACAACGGCAGGCTTTGTAATGCTTATTATGTCTATTGCAATGATGAGCGGAAATTACCTTGGTGGGTGGCTATTTGATCATTGGCAACAGTATCAAACAGCGTTATTAGGCGTTAGTTTATCGACAATCGCAATTTTTCTTTTGATTTTTATTCATGATTGGCCATGGTATGCCGTTTTAATTACAATAAATAGTTTTGGCGATGGAATTAATGCAACTATTGTGAATTCTTATGGAGCAATGGTAAGCGGTCATACCTCACGATATGTTTTTAATTACATTTATATGGCGTTTAATATTGGGGTAGTTATTGGAACCTTGCTTGTTGGAATTTTATTACCAATTAGTGTAGTAGTTGTTTTTGCTGTCGCAACTATTTTTTATGCAATGCTGCTGATGCTAGTAACATTAACTTTCAATGTCAAGCTGACGGCACTGAAAGAAAAAGCTGCTACTAAGCATCATCAACATGTTCCTAAACAATTGCATAGTCGCTGGATTATTCTTGTTTGGTTTATTTTGATAAATTATATTACAATTCACCTCAGTTACTCTTTGTGGGAAAGTGTGATGGCTGTTCATATGACTAATATGGGAATACCATTCTATGCATATAGTATGTTATGGACATTGAACGGGGTATTGATTATTGTCGGACAACCACTGGTTAATAAGTTAAGCCCCTATATGAGACTATCGACACAAATCATCATTGGGATTTTTATTTTTGCTTGCTCGTTTTTTTTATTGATTTTTGCCCGAACATTGGGAGCGTTCGTGTTAGACTTTGTTATTTTAACCATTGGCGAAATGACGAGTTTTGCAGGGTTGCCTGCCTGGATTACGCAATTGACTAATGTAGATGAAGCAGGCCATTATCAGGGGTTGCTTAATATTATGATGTCAATTGGACGAGCAATCGGTCCGTTATACGGAGGCTTTATTATTGAAAAAGGAAGTTATCAAGCCCTCTTTTTATCTGTTTTCGGAATGATGATTACTACTCTTCTGGTTATTTGCATTTATTTATGGCGCCTTCACCGGTTACAACGTCATCTTAATTTTGGTTAGTGTAAGATTTTCATAGGTTGGATGAATAATTCATCTGGTCGTGGAAATCTTTTTTGTAGACCAATTTAC
>NZ_RDBR01000066.1 GCF_009663775.1 Lactobacillus sp. 0.1XD8-4 | reverse complement strand
GTGGTAACACCATTAAAGACCTTGATGGGTTTTTCTGTCCACTTAAATGTTCAACTTAAATTTTACAATCTGCCGTTCTAAAAAAGCCATTTTGCCCTCCCCTTACCATTAATAAGTATCATAATTATAACAATAGTAAGGACAAAATATAAACTTCCTCAATAATCCTTTACCATTATTTATACTATTTCCTGGGGAATTTTATGTTCCTCAGTAAGTTTCCCGTCAGCTAATTCATAAACGTGATCGGCATATTTTTTCAACCGTAAATCATGCGTAACGGCAATTACAGCTTTTCCTTTTTTCTTAGCCATATCATGAAATAATTGACCAACAATTCTTACCAAATTACTATCAAGGGCTGCTGTTGGTTCATCGGCAAGAATTATCGCTGGATCAGTATATAAAGCACGGGCAATAGCAACCCGCTGATTTTGACCACCAGATAGTTCAGACGGGTATTGTTTTAATAAGTTTTTAATTGCCAATTTTTCTAGTAATTCTTCAAACATTTCACGTGAAACGTTACCGCTTTTCTTAATCTTATCGACAAGCTTAAATTGGTCGGCAACATCTAGATAAGGGAGCAAATTATACGATTGAAGGATAAAACCAATCTTTTTTAGCCGTAACTCATCACGTTTTTTCGGCGAAAGTTCCTGTAGGTTAATTCCGTCAATCAGCACCTTCCCAGAGGTTGGTGTTTGTAGTCCACCAGCAATTGTTAGAAATGTACTTTTTCCTGAGCCGGATGGTCCTAGGATCAGGTTCATTTCCCCCGCCTGAGCAGTAAAATTAATATCTTTTAAGACGTGAACCCGACTAATCCCCTGACCATAATACTTATTAACGTTTAAGATTTTCATTGTCGACATAAGGTATACCTCCTAAATTAATTTAGTGCTTTTACTGGGTCAATTTTTACAATCATCCTTACTGGTAGAAGTGATCCAATCATCCCTAAAATAATCAGTCCCACGGCCATTAAAGCAATTATCGGCCAATTCATAATCACAGGTACTGATGTCGGAATAACTAATTTAGTAATGAATGTTAGTAAAATTCCGCCCAAGACCCCACATACCATCAAAATAACAGACTGGGTTATTGTCGCTAAAATAAGGTGACGGGCCGGAATCCCTTGCGCACGCATTACCGCATAGTGACTAATCTTTTGCATCGTTAAAATATATAAGAAAACCGCGATAACAATTAATGAAATTACCATTAAAAAGCCAATCATAAACGTAAATGTATTATTTTGGGCTGAATATCCAGGTAACTTATTAATAAATTCTTTAACTGGATAATGCTCCAGTTTAGGATAATCATTCTTACTTAGTCGCTGGTCCGAAAATACTCCACTTGCAATAACTTGATTATTTACACCGCGTAAGTTACGCCATGTCGATAAATCGCCATATACAACCGGTGCAACACTCATCTTGGCATCTTTTACGAATCCGACAATTTTATATTTATCGTTTTGCGAATTGATGGTTACTTGATCGCCTAAATGGTAGCCGTCATGCTTTAAGCTTTCATCAGCAACAATCTCATTACTCTTTTCTGCTTTATGACCACTCGTTACTTTAACCTTTTCCCGGGAAATAAATTGATCTGGATCAAGCCCGATAAATTGAACGCTTTCCTTGCTGGCACCACCTGTTTTTAATACAACTGGTGCTTGACCGACGAGTGCTATATGTTTCTGTTCTTTGGTCGGCAACTGATTCCGGGTAATTAACGATTGGCTGAGGTTATCATTGCTATTTTTATTTAGGAACACAGTTTGCGTCCCCCATTCTTTAATTGCAGCATCATTCTCATTTTGTAGTCCTAACATCATTCCCATTAAGAAAAACATCAAATAACTAATCAAAACAATCATGGCTGTAATTAACCCATAATGGAGTTTTTCATGCTTCATCTCTTTAAGTGCTAAAAACATGTTTCTTACCTCCTATTGCAATAATGCGGATAGTGCTTTAGCTAGCCTTTCTATTGCTTCTTCTTGCTTTGCTGGCTGAAGAAGACAGTCTTTAATTGTTTCATGACTTAATACCATCACTCCCCACTCTAAGGCATTATGCGGTTTAATATACGGATTCGATTCATCTCTTATTAAGCCTTCATTTGTTTGAAAGTGTAATTTCATAAAATCGCGATAACGACTTCCATTAATCTCATTAACAAAAGCTTGAATTTGGTCAATATAATCACTTGCTGTCAACATGTGGTTTGATTGCGTGATTGGGGTGTGAATATCTTGAATAGCAACACGATACATATACTGATATGCGTCCCGCAAATCATCAAAATACTTATAAAATGCGCCACGGGCAATTCCAGCCTGCTTCACAATCCGTGCTACTTGCGCACTAGCAAGACTATGACTACTAAATTCTGTTAATAGTGCGTCATTAATGTGATTCTTTTTTTCTAAATTCAAATTCTGAAATGTTGTGCTAGGCATTATTTTCCCTCCAGCCATCCGGTGACACCGTGTCACTCATCAAAGTAGCTTAACTTTAACACTCAAGTGACACCATGTCAATATTTAGGGCAAAAAATAAAAAAACCACAATTTTTGAAAAAATCAAAAATCATGGTTCAAATTCTAATTAAAGAAGTAAGAAAGAGAAACCAGTAAGCTAACTCAGCTCATTCCCTCTAGTTTCTATTTCTTAGCATATAAAGACTAAGCTTCCTCGCCGCCAACCTTTACAACAGCTTTTGAAACTTTGCCTAACTTACCACTGACAAAATCTTCTACTCCATCAAGATCAAGTTCATGGGAGAAGAGTGGAAGAGGATCAACAACGCCAGATGAAAGAAGCGCAATTGAATCTTCAAATGTGTAAGGATTGATGAATGCACCTTGAATAGTAAGCTGCTTTTGGAAGACATCGTAAGTGTTTACTGAGAACTTGTCATCAGGGTTACCAACACCAAACATTAATACTTGTGCCCCACGAGCGGCTGCGCCAAGAGCTTGTTCTTGCGTTGCAGGTAAACCAACAGCTTCGACTACAATATCAAACGCATCAGCAGGAATTTCTTCTTTGGTGGTGTTAATTGTCTTAACGCCAAAGTGCTTACGGTTATTTTCAAGCTTTTCATCAGAGCGGCCTGCTAAAGTAACTTCATGAATTCCCCGAGCCTTTAAAATTTGAGCAAATAATTGACCTTCAAAACCATCACCCAATACTAAAGCCTTTTGGTATGGGTGAGTTTCAAGTAAATCAACACCGTGCATTGCACATGAAATTGGTTCAACAACTGCTGCTGCCTTTAGTGAAACATCATCAGGAATTGGGTATACAACCTTAGCAGGAGCTGTGAAGTATTCTTCAAAACCACCGTTCCGGGTAACACCAACAGCGTCAAGGTGTTCACATAATTCTGGACGTTGTGTCCGGCAGTACTTACATTGGCCACAGTAGATGTTAGGGTCAACAGTTACACGGTCACCAACCTTAACATTAGTAACTTCTGAACCAACCTTAGCAACAACACCTGAGTTTTCATGTCCTAATACAATTGGAGGAACAGCAGATGCTGAGCCAGGAAGGCCTGCATATAATGCCTTATCAGTACCACAGATACCTGCATAGGCTGTATGAATCAAAACTTCATCAGGTTTGATTTCAGGTTCTTTAATATCTTCAATTTCAAGTTGCTTTTTACCTGTTAAAACAAGTGCCTTCATATTCAAATACCTCTCTTGTGAATTTAATCATTTGTCAAAAGCTAGTATAGTGTGAAAACGCCTTAATTGTCAAACGTCCAACAATTATCTCACATTCTTTTTTGGTTACTAAAACGTTAAACTTCATCCCCGCTTCAGTCAATAAATGCCTATTTAACAGCATTCACTGAAAAATAGTAAATTTAAAAGATTTTTTTCTTCACTAAGTATTATCCAAAGTTCAATCCTGAAATAAATGGTTTTACCTAGCATCCAGATGTTACGACAATTTCACAAAGTATTTTTTACGATTACTACAAAAATGTATTGTAGAATATTTCTACTATAAATATACTATTTAAACTTTTGAAAATTTTTAACTTTTCTCGTAAGCGCTTAACATACATTAGGCAAGCCAAACATTATCCCTCACCAGCCCTCAACAAACGTTCAAAAGGGTAATATAACGGTGATTTTCCATTGCAGGATATATTTTTTTATGTTACCCTAACAAAGTATTCGAACTAAGTTAATTAAGATTTCCAATCTAATTAACAAAAATTAAATGAAAGGTGGATTTGGCGTGGACGACACAAAAAATCAACACCGTAAGCATCACTTAATTGAATATGCTAACGGTAAGTCACTGGCAGAAATTAACGGGACTGTCGAAGTTCCCCAAGGAAAGGGATTCTGGCGAACATTATTTGCATATTCCGGCCCTGGTGCGTTAGTTGCTGTTGGATACATGGATCCAGGTAACTGGTCAACATCTATTACTGGGGGACAAAGCTTCCAATATACCTTAATGACTACTATCTTGATTTCAAGTTTGATTGCGATGTTACTTCAATACATGGCGGCTAAACTCGGAATCGTGAGTCAAATGGACCTTGCTCAGGCAACACGGGCACGTACCGGTAAAGCATTAGGTATTATTTTGTGGATTATGACTGAATTAGCAATTATGGCTACTGATATCGCCGAAGTTATTGGTGCAGCCATTGCTTTAAACCTGCTATTCCATATTCCGTTAATTCCAGCTGTATTCATTACTGTTCTTGATGTTTTAGTATTACTATTACTAACCAAGATTGGTTTCCGAAAAATCGAAGCAATCGTAGCTTGTTTGATTTTAGTTATTTTGTTTGTTTTTGCATACCAAGTAGCACTATCCAATCCTAACTGGGGTGGTGTATTTATGGGGCTACTTCCTTCTGCAAAAGCTATTGCTCAGCACCCAGAAATTGGTGGAATTACGCCATTAACTGGTACTTTAGGTATTATCGGGGCAACTGTTATGCCACATAATTTATACCTCCACTCTGCAATCTCTCAAACACGGAAAATCGATCATAACGATCTCGACAGTATTCGTCAAACCGTACGTTTTACAACTTGGGATTCAAACATTCAATTATCCCTTGCATTTATCGTTAACTCCCTGCTTTTAATTATGGGGGTTGCCGTATTTAAGACGGGTGCTGTTCAAGACAGTTCTTTCTTCGGACTATACGATGCCTTAAATAATACTTCAATGCTTAGCAATCCTGTTTTAATTGCAGTTGCTAAATCCGGAGTATTGTCAACACTGTTTGCTGTCGCCTTACTTGCTTCTGGACAAAATTCAACCATTACTGGTACCTTAACTGGACAAGTTATCATGGAAGGATTCATTCACATGAAGATGCCTCTTTGGGCACGTCGACTTGTAACCCGGATTATTTCCGTTGTTCCTGTTCTTGCTTGTGTTGCGATGACTAGTGGTGAAAATACTATCCAACAGCATACTGCTTTGAACCTTTTAATGGAAAATTCACAGGTATTCTTAGCCTTTGCTCTTCCATTCTCAATGTTGCCATTATTAATGATGACTAACAGTGAAGTAGAAATGGGTGAATTTAAGAATCGTGGCTGGGTTAAAGTCTGCGGTTGGGTTTCTGTAGTAGCTCTTACTTTCTTAAACCTATATAACCTTCCAGCTACTTATGAAGGTTTCGGTCTTTGGTCAAAAGGAACCTCAGATGTCTTAGCATATATCACAATTATTGTTATTCTTGTCCTCTTAATTTGGACATGTGTTGAGCTTTATAAAGGTGATAAGCGCTTTGCTGCTGAAGGAAAAGGTTTCGGCCAACATGAAGCTCAATTAAAAGAAGCTGCTGAAGAATAATTTCAAAAAGCTGAAAAGTTTTTCAGCTTTTTTTATTTTGTTAATGTTCTTTCACAAAATATTCATACTTAAACGGTATAGTATAAACAATCCCTAATATAAATAAACCCCTATTTTTCTTCTATACTATCCCCCTCAAAATAGCTATGAAGAAATACAAAAGATGGTCGGCCCTTATGAGTCGGCCATTTTTTAATACATCTAGCATCTCCATGGTATAATAAGTAACTAGATATATTACTCATTAAGTATGAGGTGAAATCATTGAATAATAAGCAAGACAATAATCAAAATAATGAAAAACGTCGTCCAACTCGGGTTGAATTATATGACACACCAAAGCCGGGTGAAGAAAAAAAGAAGCGGTCACTCTTTAGTCGCAAATCAAAACAACCAGCGCCGCGTAAGCACAATCCCACCAAAAACACCAGCGCAAAGAAAAAGAACCCCTATGGTATCTCTCGGCGGATGTTTAAGGTTATCTTGGGATTCCTTTTAGTTGTCCTAATCGCTACAATTGTTATTTTCTTAGTAAAACAACAAGATCCAGTCAATGTTGACAATAGTGATACAACAGTTTCTACAAGCACTTCGTCGCATAAAAAGAAACATAAAAAAAGCAGCAGTAATAGTAGTAGTCACAAGCATCGTTCTAGCAATGATAATAACAACGATGATATTCAAGATACCTACAGCATTTCTTCCCCTACCCATTCTAATAATGCCTCAACAAGAGACCAGCATTCTACAAATCAGCAACAACCAACTGCCGGATCTACTTCAACACAGCAACCACAACAACCAACAGAACATCATGATCAACCTAATAACGCAGGGCAACAATCGAATAGTCAACCATCCTCTAATAACTCTGGACAACAATCAAGCCAAAGTAACCAAAATAATAATTCGCAACAGCAGAGTAATCCGCAACCAGTACAGCCCCACCAAAATACTACCCATTAATTTTGTAAAAAGGGTTGTCAATAGTTTATAGCGTGCTATAATCAAGACAATTGATTGAAGGATAAGCATATTCTGAATCCTCTACAGAGAGCAAATACCTTGAGTGGAAGTATTTGTGAGCGATGATGATTGATGTACCACCTTCCCTTATTATTAGCCGACATAAGGCTAGTCGGATCGTGTCCGTTACTGCACCTTAGAGAGGATACTACTAGTGTGTCCTAAAGATGGGTGGAACCACGCTAATTATTGTTAATTAACGTCCCTGATGCTTTTAAATAGGCATCAGGGACGCTTTTTATTTATATTAAAGGAGAGATCACTATGGCTCAAGTTGCTGTTATGTCCCCAGATGGATCAGTTAAAAAGATCGATCGGGATTCAAAAGAAGGATTAGAAGCATTACGTAAACTTTCAGCATTAATGCTAAAAGCGGCTTTAAAGCAAGAATTTAAGGGTATCCGTCTCGGTGAAGCTGTTGCTGATGAAGATGGGTTCCATGTAGACTCAGATAAGGATAATCAACAAGTTTCGGCAGATGAATTACCTGCTCTTGAAGACGTCATTAAAGGAATGGCAAAGAATGATGTTAAGGTAGAATTTGTCGAAGTTCCTGTTGATGATGCGCTTGCTGAAGTTAAAGAAGACCGGTTCTCAACAGAATTAATCAATGAAAATGCCAAAGATGGCATGATTGCAATGTATCAATTAGGTGATGTTAAAGCTGTTGCTGACGATGATATCCTCCTATATGGTAATGTTGTTAAGAACCTCCGCTTACTTTCCGTTGCTGGTGCTTACTGGAAAGGTATGTCATCAAATCCAATGCTTCAACGAATTTATGGTACTGTTTTCTATAAGAAGGATGCTCTTGAAGAAGACCTAAAGAAACGTCAAGAAGCTAAGGAACGTGATCACCGGGTTATCGGTAATCAACTTGACCTCTTCTTTGTCGATCCAAAAGTTGGGGCTGGTTTGCCATACTGGATGCCAAAAGGTGCCACTATTCGTCGGACAATCGAACGTTACATCATTGACCGCGAAGTTGCCGATGGTTACAAGCATGTTTATACTCCAGTCTTAATGAACCTTGATGCATATAAGACTTCTGGCCACTGGGAACACTACCGTGACGATATGTTCCCGCCAATGGACATGGGTGATGGCGAAATGCTTGAATTGCGGCCAATGAACTGCCCAAGTCATATTCAAGTCTACAAGCATCACATCCGTTCATACCGTGATCTACCATTACGGATTGCCGAACTTGGTATGATGCACCGTTACGAAAAATCAGGGGCGCTTTCTGGCCTTCAACGGGTACGTGAAATGACTTTGAATGATGGTCATACTTTTGTAACCCTTGACCAAATTCGTGCAGAATTCGCTAAGATTTTGAAGCTTATCATGAGTGTTTATGAAGACTTTGATATCACTGATTACAGCTTCCGTCTTTCGCTCCGTGACCCTAAGAACGTTAAGAAGTACTATGCTAATGATGAAATGTGGGAAAAGTCCCAATCAATGTTGAAGTCTGCAATGGACGACCTTAACCTTGATTACTACGAGGCTGAAGGTGAAGCTGCTTTCTATGGTCCAAAGCTTGATATTCAAACTAAGACTGCTCTTGGTAACGACGAAACAATGTCAACTATCCAGCTCGACTTTATGCTTCCAGAACGTTTTGGCCTTACTTATGTTGGTCAAGATGGTAAAGAACATCAACCAGTTATGATTCACCGTGGTGTTGTTGGTACCATGGAACGGTTCATTGCTTACTTAACTGAAATTTATAAGGGTGCTTTCCCAACTTGGTTAGCTCCCGAACAAGTTCACATTATTCCTGTTAACGAAGACGCTCATGGCGAATACGCTGACGAACTTGCTAAGAAGATGAAGGCTGCTAATATTCGTGTTGTTGTTGACCACCGTAATGAAAAGATGGGCTACAAGATTCGGGAAGCACAGACCCAAAAGGTTCCATATACTCTTGTTGTTGGTGATGACGAAAAGAATAATAATGGTGTCTCAGTACGTAAGTATGGAGAAAAGGATCAAAATGAAATGAGCCAAGATGCATTTATGAACGAAATTCTTGCTGATATTGCATCTTACTCTCGTGAAAACAACTAAATATCCTATTAAAATGGCTTATCACAACTTTGTGAAAGTCATTTTTTTATTGTAAATTTCATAAAAAATAAATAATGAACATAACCTTAACCACAAAGAATAAACCGTTTTCGACTTATTAGTGAATTTTGGGACAACCTAAAAGTTAGTGTAAGATTTTCATAGGTTGGATGAATAATTCATCTGGTCGTGGAAATCTTTTTTGTAGACCAATTTA
>NZ_RDBR01000065.1 GCF_009663775.1 Lactobacillus sp. 0.1XD8-4 | reverse complement strand
TGGGACAACTTTTTAAGGCACTAACCCACTAAAACTGTATATTTAAAGGCTACCTATGAAAACTTGACAGATACAAAACTAACTTATTTATTGACA
The DNA here is from genome assembly GCF_009663775.1 of Lactobacillus sp. 0.1XD8-4. Classification (GTDB taxonomy): domain Bacteria; phylum Bacillota; class Bacilli; order Lactobacillales; family Lactobacillaceae; genus Limosilactobacillus; species Limosilactobacillus walteri. The sequence goes on along the minus strand of NZ_RDBR01000065.1, from coordinate 9,365 downwards.
ATTGAGATTAATGCTTTTAGAATATGAGCGGTTATAAAATTTATACTCGGTAAAGTAGTGAAAGTGCTTTGACCATGTTAGTGACGTTTGACGTTGTTGCACATGGACTAGCGCTTTTTTTATTAGAAAGGAGTAAACGGCGATGGCAAATAGTGAGAACGATACGATTGCAGCAATTTCCACTCCTGTTGGTGAAGGGGGAATCTCAATCATCCGAATTAGCGGGGATGAGGCAGTTGAGGTTGCTCAGCGGATCTATAAGGGCAAAGATTTAGCCAAAGTTGCTAGTCACACGATTAACTACGGACATATTATCGATCCAGATACCAACCAAGAAGTTGATGAAGTAATGGTTTCGGTGATGCGTGCCCCTCGCACCTATACCCGTGAAGATGTGATTGAAATCAATTGTCATGGAGGATTATTAGCAACCAACCGCATTTTACAGCTTGCCTTAAGCTTCGGGGCACGGATGGCAGAACCGGGTGAGTTTACTAAGCGGGCCTTTTTAAATGGGCGCCTTGATTTATCACAATCAGAAGCGGTAATGGACCTAATTCGGGCCAAAACAGATAAGTCAATGAAAGTGGCGCTCAACCAGCTTGATGGTGACTTATCACGGCTGATTCGCCACTTACGGAAGGATATATTAGATGTCTTGGCGCAAGTTGAGGTTAATATCGACTATCCAGAATACGATGCAGTTGAAGAAATGACGACTAAGCTGTTAAAAGAAAAGGCTGAAGATATTCAACAGCGAATCCAAGTCCTCCTAAAAACGGCTAAGCAGGGTAAAGTTTTGCGTGATGGCCTTGCGACAGCGATTATCGGTCGTCCTAACGTTGGTAAATCGAGTCTTCTTAACTCCTTGCTGCATGAAGACAAGGCAATTGTGACCAACGTTGCCGGTACTACTCGGGATGTTATTGAGGAGTATGTGAATGTTAACGGGGTACCATTAAAATTAATTGATACGGCTGGAATACGGGATACTAACGATCAAGTTGAGAAGATCGGGGTTGAACGAAGTCGTAAAGCCTTAGAAGCGGCTGATTTGATCCTGTTGTTGATTGACAGCTCGACTGCATTAACTGATGAGGACCGTCAATTGCTTGCAGCAACAAAAGATAAGCAGCGAATTATTATTTTAAACAAAACTGATTTACCGCTTACGGTTGATTTAGCAGAACTAAAGAAACTTGCGGGTAACAGTGTAGTAATTGAAACATCAATTGTAAACCATGAGGGGATGGATCAATTAGGCACACAAATTAGTCACATGTTCTTTAATGAAGGTATCGAAAGTAGCCAAAATAATGTAATGGTCACTAATGCTCGTCACATTGGATTATTGCACCAGGCAAATGATGCCCTGAATGATGTCTTAACGGGAATTAATGATGGGATGCCAGTAGATCTCGTCCAAATCGACATGACACGTTGCTGGGAATTATTAGGTGAGATTACGGGTGATAGTTACCAGGATGAGTTATTAGACCAATTATTTAGCCAATTCTGTCTAGGAAAGTAGGAGAAAGAATGAAAAGTTCAGAAGCATTGCAAACATCAGATGCAGTTCAATACGATGCTGGCTCATATGATGTTATTGTAGTTGGTGCAGGACATGCAGGTAGTGAAGCTGCATTAGCTGCTGCCCGCATGGGTAACAAAACTTTATTAGTAACAATCAGCTTAGAAATGGTTGCGTTTATGCCATGTAACCCATCTGTAGGGGGACCAGCAAAAGGGATTGTTGTAAGAGAAATTGATGCCCTTGGTGGTGAAATGGGGCATAACATTGATAAGACCTATATCCAAATGCGGATGCTTAATACCGGAAAAGGACCAGCTGTCCGTGCTTTACGGGCACAAGCAGATAAGCACGCATACCACCGGGCAATGAAACAGACAATTGAAGAAGAACCAAACTTAACTTTACGTCAGGCAACAGTTGATCGATTAATTGTTGAAGATGGTGTTTGCAAGGGAGTTATTACTAACACTGGTGCTCGATATCATGCGAAAACCGTGGTCCTAACAGTTGGAACAGCTGCTCGGGGTAAAATTATTATTGGTGAATTACAATATGAATCAGGCCCTAATAACTCAAAGTCCGCGGTAAAACTTTCTGAAAATCTAGAAGAACTGGGCTTTGACCTTGAGCGGTTTAAAACAGGAACACCACCGCGGGTAAATGGAAATACGATCAATTACGATGAGACGGAGGAACAACCGGGAGACAAAGAACCGCATCATTTTAGTTTTGATACTCCTGATAGTGCTTATATCCCAATTAGCGAACAATTATCTTGTTGGTTAACATATACTAACGAAGGTACGCATGACATTATTCGCGAGAACTTAAAGCGGGCCCCAATGTTTTCTGGAGTAATTAAAGGTGTCGGACCACGTTATTGTCCATCAATTGAAGATAAAATCGTTCGCTTTGCTGATAAGCCACGCCACCAAGTATTCTTAGAACCAGAGGGGCGAGATACCGATGAATACTATCTTGACGGGATTTCCACATCAATGCCAGAAGAAATTCAACAGAAGATTGTTCATTCGATTAAGGGACTGGAAAAAGCAGAATTAATGCGGCCCGGTTATGCAATTGAATATGATGTGGTAGCTCCTTACCAGTTACATCCAACGCTTGAAACAAAGATTATCAAAAACCTTTACACTGCTGGACAAACAAATGGCTCTTCCGGTTATGAAGAAGCTGCCGGCCAAGGACTTGTAGCCGGAATTAATGCCGGTTTGCGGGCGTTAGGAAAGGAGCCGTTCGTGCTGAAACGGTCTGATGCTTACATTGGTGTTATGATTGATGATTTGGTTACAAAGGGGACTAAAGAGCCATATCGTTTGCTTACAAGCCGAGCGGAGTACCGTTTAATCTTACGGCATGATAATGCAGACTTCCGTTTAATGGAGATGGGGCATAAAATTGGTCTGGTAAGTGCTGAACGTCTTGCAAAAATGGAAGAAAAGAAGCAACAAGTAACAGCCGAGATTCAACGGTTAAAGGATATCAAGCTTAAGCCAAGTGATGAAAAAGTAAACGACTTTATCAAGGCACATGGTGATAACCAATTAAAAGATGGCATTGCGGCAGCGGACCTTTTGAAGCGGCCATACTTTGATTACCAGACGCTTGCAGAATTTATTCCAGCACCGGAGCACGAACTAGACCGACACGTGATTGAACAAGTTGAGATTCAATTAAAGTATGCTGGCTACATCAAAAAAGAGGAAGTAAAAGTAGAACGGATGAAGCGGATGGAAGCAAAGCGGATTCCAGCGGATATTGACTATGATGATATTGATGGCTTAGCCACAGAAGGACGGCAAAAACTTGAAAAAATCCGGCCGGAAACACTAGCTCAAGCTTCGCGAATCAGTGGCGTTAATCCAGCCGATATTGCAATTTTGAGTGTCTATGTTCGCCAAGGGAAGTTTTCAAAGGCTGACAAATAATTTCCCAGGAAATAAAATAATGAGAAGCCCAGAGACTAGCCTATTTCCCAGCCTCGGGCTTTCATTTTGTTATGGTTTTCTTAAGGCAGTGAGTTAATTTACTTAAGTTTTGGATTATATGGTATAATTTAGGTTCGAGTTTTAATAACGAATTTTAATAATAACTATTTTGTGATCCGAAATTTTAGAGAAAGAAGAGGAAATTTATAATGTGTGGGATTGTTGCATTTGTTGATAATGAAAAACCACAAATTAAAGATCAATTAATCAAAAAAATGAAGGACCGGATTATTCACCGGGGACCAGATGCGGAAGGACAATATGTTGATGATGACATTGCTCTTGGCTTTCGGCGCTTAAGTTTTATTGATGTTAAATCAGGTAACCAACCGATCTTTAATGAAGACGATTCAAAAGCAATTGAATTTAATGGTGAGATTTACAACTTTGAAGAACTTCGTGAAGAATTAATTAAAAAGGGTCACACTTTCAGTACTCATGCTGATACTGAAGTAATCTTACACGGATACGAAGAATGGGGTAAGCAAGTTGTCAACAAGCTTCGTGGAATGTTCGCCTTCATTATTTGGGACTTCAAGACCAAGGAAATGTTTGGCGCACGTGACCATTTTGGAATTAAGCCGCTTTACTACGCTAAGATGAATGGCACGTTCTTTGTTGGTTCTGAAATTAAGGCTTTCCTTGATCATCCTAATTTTGATAAACAATTAAACAAGGAAGCCTTAAAGCCATATATGACATTCCAATACCCTGTTACTCAAGAGACATTCTTTAAAGGGGTCTACCGTCTTCCTGAAGCACATTACTTCACTTATAAAGATGGTCAGTTTGAAATGGAACAGTACTGGGATGAAGACTTTGAACCAGAAAATGAGAGTTTTGACGAGGCTGTTGATAAGATTGATAATGTTGTTAAGGACTCTGTTAAGGCTCACACCTATGCTGATAAGGGAATTAAGGTTGGTTCATTCCTCTCGGCAGGGGTTGACTCCAGCCTTGTAACTGCTTTGATGCGGCCTAATAATACTTTCTCAATTGGGTTTGATAGTACTTATGACGAGACAAAGCAGGCTCGTGAGTTAGCGGCTAAGATGAACTTAAAGAATACCGATGAGAAACTTACTAACGAAGAGGCTTTCCACGCTTTCCCATTAATTCAGTATTATTTAGATGAACCCGATTCTAATCCATCGGTGGTACCGTTGTACTTCTTAAATAAACTGGCAAAGGATAATGGCTATAAAGCCCTTCTTTCTGGTGAAGGAGCCGATGAATTATTTGCTGGGTATATTGACTATGGATTTAATACTAAAGTTAAGTTTATTCGGTGGGTCACAGACCAGTTAAAGAAAATGCCACGGAAACGGCGTTATAAATTTGCAGAATGGCTAAAGGGCAAGCAATTCCACGGTCAAGAGCATATGTACCGTAACCTAGCCCCAGCTCGTGATACCTTTATCGGACAGGCATATATTTTTAGTCCGGAAGAAGCAGCTGACTACTTGAAGCCAGAATTTAACTGTGGGCCAACAATTGCCGATATCCTTAATCCACTTTTTGATAAGATGGAAGATAAAGACATTGATGAAGTGGCTAAGAAACAGTACGTTGACTTGCACCGCTTTATGCCAGGTGACATCTGCTTGAAGGCAGATAAGATGAGTATGGCTAACTCAATCGAAATCCGGGTCCCATTACTTGATAAAGAAGTAATGAAAGTTGCAGAAACTACCCCAACTAAGTACCTCTTTAACTACAAAGATACGAAGTGGGCATTCCGGATGGCAGCTAACCGCCACTTACCAGAAGAATGGGCTACGCGGCCAAAGATGGGCTTCCCTACCCCAGTTCGTGCATGGTTACGGGAAAAGAAATACTATCAAGAAGTTCGTGAATTATTTGAACAAGACTTTGTTAAAGAATTCTTCGATCAAGATAAGCTGCTCAAACTTGCTGATGATAACTTTGCTGGCAAGGTTGATGGACGGCGGAAAATCTGGACAATTTATACTTTCTTAACATGGTACAAATTGTACTTTATTGATAACTTTAATCCAGATGAGTCAGGAATTGATAAGGCTCGGCAAACAGCGACAACAGAAGCATAGTTAAATAATCAAAAGGAGGCTGGAGAGGAGCTTTAGACTCTTCATTGCCTCTTTTTTTAGTGATTACAATAGATATTAGATTAAAGGAGAGTTGTTTCTAAGATGGAATTGCATATTACACCTGCTTTAGCACTATTGCGTGAGCACCATTTATTGGACCATGTTAGTAATTTGACTGATTTTACCGCAACTAACGTGTCTTATGATTCACGAAAAGTAAAATCAGGAACGCTATTCTTTTGTAAAGGTAATTTTTTGCCAAAATATTTAGCATCAGCCAAAGAGAATGGGGCAATCGCCTATGTGGCGGAAAGAGAATACTCAGAAGGTAATGGGATACCAGCAATCATTGTTAAAGATGAGCAAAAGGCGATGGCGCTGCTTGGTGCAGCTTTTTATGGCTATCCACAAAATGACTTGTTTATTATTGCGATTACTGGTACTAAGGGTAAAACGACAACGGCCTACTTTGCTGACCATATTTTAGCGCAGAGTACAGACAAGCATGTTGCCCTCTTCTCAACTCTTGACCGGATACTTGGTAATCAACCAGAAGATAAGTTTAAATCGGACTTAACAACTCCTGAGTCACTAGACCTCTTTCATGATATGCGGGTAGCGGTTAATAATGGAATGACGCATTTGGTGATGGAAGTTTCCTCACAAGCTTATAAGAAAAATCGGATTTATGGTTTAAAGTATAATGTCGGGATTTTTCTTAATATTTCACCAGATCATATTGGTCGGAACGAACATCCAACTTTTGCGGATTACCTCCATTGCAAAGAACAATTATTGGTAAATTCAGATAAATGTCTAATAAATGCGGAAACAGCCAATTTTATGGATGTTTACTATACCGCAAAAGCCACTACCCAACCAGAAGATATATTCTTATTTGCACGGCGAGGAGCGGAAGTGGTCCTGCCTGATGGTCGGCAAATTGATTTTGAATACCGCAATGACCTTGAAGACTTGCATGAAAGCGAATTTGAACTAACGGCAATGACAGAAAAGGCGAAGCAATTACATTTAGATGGCCGTTTTACTACTAGTGTCCCAGGAGATTACAACGAGGGAAATGCGGTAGCGGCGATAATTGCGAGCGGCTTGGCAGGAGCAAAAGCGACCGATGCGGTTGAAACTCTTAACCACGTGCATATTCGTGGACGGATGGAAATGATTAACAGTCACGAACATGGGACAATTTATGTTGATTACGCCCATAATTATGCTAGCCTTAAACGGTTATTAGCCTTTTTAAAGCGTCAAACAAATGCGGGTAAAGTAACGGTTGTCCTAGGCGCGACTGGTGATAAAGGAATTTCTCGTCGCCCGGGATTTGGTAAAGCGTTGACGGAAGAACAGCCTGATGAGGTTATCTTAACGACGGATGATCCAGGATATGAGGATCCAATGAAAATTGCCCGGGAAATAGACTCATATATTGATCACGATAAGGTAAAAAATATCCAATTTGAAATGGATCGAGAAACAGCAATAAAAAAGGCAATTGACGATAGTAAAAATAATGATATTGTAGTTCTTGCGGGGAAAGGGGAAGATCCGTACCAAAAGATTAAGGGAAAAGATACTCCTTACCCAACAGATGTAAAAATTGCTTGTGAGTATATTAACGAGCTTGAAAAATAAATGAAGAGGAGTGGAATCCAATGAGCGAGCAACCTTTTGTTCCATTGATTCTTGGGAGTGATTTTAATGCGTATGGGATGGCACGGTCGATGTATGAAAAATATGGAATTAAGTCCCAATTATATGCGCGACAACCATTAGCTCCTACACGGTATTCAAAAATTGTTGAATTGCATTATAATGCAGAGCTGCAATCGCCAGAAGTGTTTACTAAGACTTTGATTAAGGCGGCAGATGAATTTGCTAAGCAAGGCAAAAAGACGGTTCTGATTAGTTGTGGAGATGACTATACTGAATTAGTTGCTAAGAATCGTAAAGCGTTATCAAAGCACATGTTCTGCCCGTATGCTGATTACGATGAAGTCGCAACACTAACCGATAAAGAGAAATTTTATAATGTTTGCGAGAAGTATGGACTACCTTATCCGAAAACCGATATTTTAAAACCAGATCTTGATTATAAGCAGTACAAATCACCATTTGATTTTCCAATTGCACTTAAGGCAGCCGATGCAGTGCAATGGCATAAGGGAAACTTTGCGGGGTATGAAAAAGCTTATATTATTAAAACGCCAGAACGGTTAGCAGAAGTTCTAGAAACCATTTATGAGCATAGTCCTTACAAGGGTGATTTAGTATTACAAGAGTTTATCCCTGGGGATGATAGTAATATGCGCACCATTAACTGCTATGTTGATAAGGACCATAAAGTAAAAATGATGTGCCTCGGTCACCCGCTCCTTGAAGATTGTAATCCTGCTAATGTTGGTAACTATGTTGCGATCATGCCAGCCTATGACCAGCAAATCTATGATAATATTAAAAACTTTTTAGAAAGTATTGAATTTACCGGATTTGTTAATTTTGATTTAAAATATGACCGTCGTGATAAACAATTTAAAGTGTTTGACCTTAACCCACGGCAAGGGCGGAGCAGCTTCTTCGTTTCATTGAATGGCTACCAACTTGCGACTTTCCCAGTTGAGGATTATGTTTTTGATAACTTAAAGGACCAGGATACAATCTACGGAAATAAAGACCAAAGTCAATATAAGTTATGGTTAGGGGTTTCTAAGAAAACGTTCTTGCAGTATGCAAAGGATAATGAAATTAAGCAACAAGCTGAAGAGCTTATCAAAGAAGGCCACTACGGGACAACATTTCACTATGATAAGGATATGAACTTTATGCGGTGGTTAATGGAGCAGCGGATTAATCATAACTACCAAAAGAATTTTGAAAAGTTCTTTGTAGAAAAGAAGTAGATTGCTTAAAACTTTCCCGTTCTAATTCCAAATGTGAAAATAATTTATTATTTGTTATAAAAAACTTTCCAGCTTTCGTTACTAGTTGTATGATTAATACTAGTTAAGTAAAGAAATTGAGGAATTATAATGAAAGCATTTCGTGAAGCGATGAGTTGGATTATTCCCATTTTAATTGGGTTAATAATCGCGCTAGTAATTAAACAGTTCTTTTTCCAGATTGTCCGCGTTGATGGGCCATCAATGCAACCAAATTTGCAAAATAATGAACGGGTATTTTGCTTGAAAAGGGCCAAAATCCACCATGGAAGTGTTATTGTATTTGATGCTAATGGTGTTGACCCACAGGTGTCGGTAAAGACTGACTATGTTAAGCGGGTTATTGGTCTTCCAGGTGATACTGTTAGTTCAAAGAATGGAAATATCTATGTTAATGGTAAGAAGATCAATCAAGACTATATCAGCAAGAGTCAGCGGACGACGGGCACGGGGAATTGGACATTGCGGAGTGTCTCAGTTCAAAATAGTTGGCTGAAGAACAGTGGTGCCACCAAAGTGCCAAAGGGCGAATACTTTGTTCTTGGTGATCATCGGAGTGTCTCTAACGATGGTCGTTATTGGGGCTTTGTTCCTAAGAGTAAAGTTGATGGAGTTGTAAAAGTTCCATCATGGGCTGGGACAAAGACAACACGTGAAAACGTCAATAAAGAGTGGCAACACTTTTATGATAAATAGTAAAAAGCAGTAGCATGAGTAAATTATGAAGTGCAAGAAAAAAGTTAGACAAAATTAAAATATTAAGCTGCTAAGGCATGATTTCGGTATTCGACCGGAGTCA
>NZ_RDBR01000064.1 GCF_009663775.1 Lactobacillus sp. 0.1XD8-4 | reverse complement strand
TTCTTCCCATAGAAAAAGCCCTCCGAGTATAAGATGAATTTTCTATTTCATCTGTATACTCAGAGGGCATTATAGCCTTAGAATAGCTTTGGTCGTTTTTTCTGTAATTAATAATGAATTGTATGTTTTCGTCGTCCATTTTGCAAAATGTATACGGCAATTATTACGAGGATAATCCCGGCAATTTCTGCCCAGTTTAAATTCAAATGGAAAAAAATAACACTTAAAATCGAAGTTGTAATGGGTTGAACAGCATCCATGATACTAACAACGTCTGATGGAGCATACCTTGTTGCATGAAGCAAAATCCCAAAGGGTAAAATCGTACCAAATAAAACAACTGTAGCGACTGATGCAACTAAGGTCGTTGATATATGAGGCGGATTAACCCAAAACGGTCGATACAGGTTAAATAGGATTCCAGCGATCATTGTTCCCCAACCTAATACAACAATTGGCGGATTCTCATCAGCAGCCCGTTGTGGTAAAACAACATAAAATGCTGCTGTAACACCTGATCCTAAGCCCCATAGCAAAGAGACAAGCGGTAAAGCTAGCTGAGTAAAATTACCACGTGTAATACATAGCGCTACCCCGACTAAAGCAACTATAAAGGCAATAATATCACTGCGAAATGGTTTCCTATGCTTGAACATAATTCCACCTAAAACAATAAATAATGGCGAAAGATATTGTAAAATAGTCGCCGCAGATGCATTCCCTGTCTGAATTGCGTAGTAGAAAGTTAACAAGTTGGCCATCAATCCCAAGATAGCATAACTAATAACTGAAATTGCAGTCGCCCTTGTCTTAAATACATTAAAAATTTTTTTACCATATAAAAATACACTAATAACTAATAAAATAACTCCCGCAGCGAATGTTCGCATTGATAGCATCCACGTTGCAGGAATTGCTAAATTCTGTGAAATCAGTTGAAGTACTGTTCCCGAAATTCCCCACATGGCCGATGCTATCGCAGCCCAAACAATTCCCTTCATCACTAAATGAGAAGATTTTTCCATATCAATCACCCTTAAATTTTATTTTTTATTCACCTAGTTTATAAATTGGAATTTTCGACTTAGTCAACGTTTTTTTGATTGGTTTCTGTGACTCACTAATCTTACGTTGTTCAAAGTGACGTTCATTTTCATTAATATCTCTTTCCGTCCGCAAGCCTTTACGATCCCAGTTCTGCAAGATCCGATCCATATATTGCAGATTTAGCGCACTATTCATTACTGCTTGCCGTAATGCTAGTTTTATCATTATCGCTGAATAGTTATCCTTATCTAACCAATCATTAACAATCTGTAGTTCCATTGATGAAAGCGGTCGGCCAAACTCAGCTTCAAGATGATTAAATGTGTCTTCACGAGCATTTGTATTATCAATCTTGATTGTATTCGCCCTGTCTGTTTCATTTAAGAGCGCTAATTTATTTATCAGTAATGAAAAATCATAGATTGCATCCTCTTTACCATCATCAAGTTTTCGCATTTTTTGATCTACCAAGTGATTCGTCATCATTTGGTGCAACTGGGTAAAAACTTGTCGTTCATTAGTACCTAAGTTCTTAGCAATTGTCCGGATATCCGGGTTCATTATTCCGCGATCATGATACGATTTAAATTGGAGATAAAGGACAAACTGCGAAGTCGTCATTCCTAATTCTTTATAATGGTGAAGCAAAAGATTACTAATAGTTGTCTCACCGGCTTGAAGATAATGCTGTAAAATTTCTGCATCCGCCATTTAATCACTCCTTTACGTAAAACTAAGCGGGAGTGAAAAAGCAACCAACTCTCTCACTCCCACAAGGTATTTTTGCAAAACTAAAGAGACTGAGTTACCCCCAGCCCCATTTAAACTAACCATCTTGCATTATATTAAAGGTTGTTAATATTTTGAACATATTGGCCAGTTTTAAAATTAATCAAATCATAGCATAAATTTCCCTTTTGGTTGCGATACGTAACTTCCCAAACCGTCTTATCATTAAATATTCCGGGAGCAACCTTTAGTATTTCTCGTGGATTACGGTTTTCTTTTGTCATTGCTCGTGCCCGCGCTGCAGTAATACCGCTTGATTGCTTTAAGACCCTAATCTTACCGCCATGTTGGGGAACAATAACAAGAATGGATTGATTTTGCTGATTTTTTCCACTAATTGCATAATAAGTACTCTCCCGATTATAAATATAAAACTGTCCAGGAGAATGCAAATGTGCATACTTTTCCGCAAGCGAAATTGTTTGCTTACGTGCAGAATTGCGCGGCTGATTACTAACCGCAAAAACACTCCATACAATTAGCAAGATAAGTAAAATCGCAATTAGCAAGTTACGAATTGTCCGTATTGAAGAGCCACGACTTTGTTCACGCTGAACTTCACGCCGACTTTGCATATACTTTCCCTTCTTACTCTCTTCACTTTCTTAAGGATTAATGTTAATCGTTATGATTATACCAGAAATATTAAAGAAAAGCTGATAAAGTTTATTTAACTTTTCCTAGCGTGCTTTCTGATAAGAATTTTTTTGTTACAGAAATTAAGTTATCCGTTTTAAGGGCCTTTACAGGTAAATTAGCTGGCAAACTATGCAGAATCGTTTTACCGTACCGCCGAGTCTGCAATCTGGGATCAAGGACAATTGCCACGCCACGATCATCCTCTGTTCGTAATAGGCGCCCAATTCCTTGGCGCAATCTCATTGTTGCTTTAGGAAGCTCCGAATGATAAAACGGATTTTTCCCTTGTTGCTGCAAGAAATTATTATGGGCTCGGTTCATAATTTCATCTGGTGAATCAAATGGCAACCTGGTAATTATTAACAACTCCAGTGCCGATTTAGGGAGATCAATCCCTTCCCAGAAACTAGATGCTCCTAATAAAATTGAATTTGTCCCACTACTAAACTGTTTTAAAATTTTATCCCGATTACCAGTTATCCCTTGTGCCAATATATCCCGCTGGTCAAATAAATCAGTTTCACGGAGCTGACTATAAACTTGTTCGATCATTACTAGCGAATTAAATAAGATCATCGTCTGATAATCCGCATTTTTCGTTAAGCGATAGATTGTATCACTAAGATAATTAATGTATTCACTATTATTTTGGGCACTGGGAACCGGTGCGTCTTCAGCAATTAGGAGCTTAGCATTATGTTGATAATCAAATGGTGATGAAAAACGTTTTGTTAAGGTATTTTCTCGTTCTAAATCTAATTGATTGTATAAGTATTGAGATCGGGTTGAGGTAAAAAGCGTGGCACCCACAAATAACGGTTGCGCAAAATAAGGATATACATTTTTAGTTAAGTAATGGGTAGCCTCAAGCAACCCACCACTAAGCTGTAGAGTGCTTTGCTCAGCCGATTGCCGAATTGTTACCCAAAACGCTGCTGCATCTCCCTGTTGTTGAAGCGTTTCGCCAAATTTATTTAGGGTCTGGTCTGCTTCGGTTAATTTTGCTAATTGACTTTGAAATTGACTCATCAAGTATCGATCACTTAACAGCCAACGGTCGGGTTGGCTGTTGAATAAATGATTCAACGCCGAAAAATGCAGTTGAACACTGCTTAATGCTTGTTTCAATTTCATCATTATTGGACCGCTAATATCTAAAACATTCACAACTTGATCATTCTTTAGCGGCTGCTCAATTAATTCATTGTCAGGGTTACCGGTGGAAGCCGCCATAAATTGCCGATATAAAGCCTGCTGGAAAAGATCAACTGCTTCTTCAACCGCATTTAAATCGCCCCTAAGCAATTCAACATTATAGCTTCCCAGCGCTTGATCAGCAAAAATATCTGTTAGGTTCCGATCATTGCCATTATTAACCAATCCAGCCATTATATGAACAGCAGTTCTTAATTGTTGAAAATTAAATTTTCTTCGTGAACGTTTTAAAATGCTCTCACTCAAATGCTGTGCCTCGTCAATCACCAGATATGGTCGGCGCGTTCCATCACCGAGTTCTTGCGCATGAGCAACTAAATAAGCATGATTAGTAATAATAATATCTGCTTGGTGAAGTCGTTTTTCGCGTCGAATCAAAAAATCATCATGGTAGTAAGCATTTGACGGATTCAAACTCCTGATACCTTGATGTCGAATCTCAGTAAAATAAGGAGATTGTTGGGAATTGAGGTTAAGCTCATCCAAATCGCCGCTCTGTGTTGATAGCAGCCACACCAATATCTTTGCCTTTAGGAGTTGAACGAGTTTTGAATCTTCGATAATACTAAGGGAGTGAACAAATTTTGCAAGATCGAGATAGTGATGATTACCCTTAATAACCACACTATTCATCTTAAACGGCAAAACTTTATTTAATTTATCAACCGCCGTATCAATAATTTGTTGTTGAAGAACATTAGTCGCGGTACTAACAACGATTTTTTTATTCGGATAAGCAACATAACTTAAAGGGAAAAGATAACCAAGTGTTTTTCCTACCCCTGTTCCCGCTTCGATAATCATCGGTTTGGGTTCATCGTGCGTATAGTTATTATAGACACTGTTCATCAATTTGGCCTGGACAGGGCGGAATTTCAAAACATCCCGATATAGTTTTTCTTTAGCTCTCTTAGTTGCTGGATACTTATACTTTTCCCGTGCCGCGACGGCAGTTAATGGGCGTGATTTATGAAGGACGATTCCATGCGAAACATATAGTTCTTCACTTAATGGGTGAGGATTATTGCGCCGTTGCTGCAATTCAGCATCAAAAACACTTGCTGTTTGTTGCGGTAAATTAAGTTTTAATTGCACAATCTTTTCAAGGGTTAAGGTCGGTAATTCCTTAATTCGCTTTAACAAATCATTTAGCAAGTCCGCCGTTGCCTCTGCATCGGACACTGCACTATGAGGATGATCATGTTCAATATGTAATGAGCTCGTTAAATCGCGCAAACGAAAACTTTTTGCAGTTGGAAAAAGGATCTGACTAAGGGTTACCGTATCAATGGCCGGAATCGATAGCGCAGGATAACCTGCCCTTTCCAGTTCTGCATTTAAAAAAGGAAAATCAAAGTTTACGTTATGTGCTACAAAAGTTGTATTGGCAAGCAAGCTATAAACTGTTCCTGCAACATCTTCAAATAAGGGTGCTGATCGGACATCTTTATCCTCAATACCTGTTAATTGCACAATCGAGCGCGGGATTCGCTCACGTGGGTTTAGTTTTGTCTCAAAATGATTGATAATCTTACCATCTTGAACGAGGACACAACCGATTTGAATAATTCGATCACCATGATTGACATTTGTACCGGTTGTTTCCAAATCAACAACTGAGTAGATTGGCGCTTTTTTATCACGCTTTTTTATGCGCTGACTACTACGCTGTGCCACAATATCACCATATTTCTCCGAAGTTATAATAAAAAGTAACTAATATACTAAGTTAAATGATACACCATTCTACTATAAATTTCTTATTTTTACCCGAATCCCACGATTTCATCACAAAATATTTAGATTTGGTAATGTCCGTAATGGTTTTTAGCTAGATGCGCGGTTTTATGCTATGATTAGATTTGAATTTTTAAGTAGAAAGTAGGTTACGATGGTGAAACAACAAGGGATTGGTACTAGCCATGCGAAAATCATTTTAATGGGAGAACATAGCGTAGTATACGGTCAACCAGCGATTGCCCTGCCATTACCTAACGTCCGCCTAGACGTTACACTAACGGGCCGCCAAGATAACCAGCAAATTATCAAAAGCCGTTACTACAATGGTAGTTTAATCGACCTTCCTGCCTCCATGGTGGGAATAAAGAAATTAATTAATGAATTAATAAAAAGGTTTAACGGTCAAAATGACGGTTGGGATTTAGCGATTCAAAGTCAATTACCCGCTGAACGTGGGATGGGATCATCAGCAGCAAGTGCAATTGCAATTATCCGTGCATTTTTTAACTATTATCATAAGCCGCTTGATCGATCCCTCCTCCTCCAACTTGCAGATATTGAAGAACAGGTTACCCACCGTAGTCCATCAGGCTTAGATGCTGCTACTGTCAGCTCAGATAAGCCGCTTTTTTACGTTAAAGGGCGCATTGGCGTGCCGATTGAAATGAATCTTGAGGCAACGCTTGTGATTGCTGATACGGGAATTAAAGGAGCGACCAAAGAGGCCATTGTTGCTGTTCAAAATGAACTTGCAACCGATAACGCCCGTGCACAAAAGCACATTAATCACCTTGGACAATTAGTCCAACAAACTAAAGACTATTTAGCTCATAATAACGTTGAAAGTCTTGGCGATGCGCTTAATTTTGCACAAACTGATCTCGCGGCCCTTGATGTATCAGACCCGTCATTAGATAATCTTATTCATGTCGCACGCGACAATGGAGCCCTTGGAGCAAAACTTACTGGTGGCGGACGGGGCGGATGCATGATTGCCTTAATGAAAACAGCAATGGGCGCCCGACGACTTGCAAGTATTTTAAAAGATAGCGGCGCCCGGCAGACTTGGCTTCAACCACTTGATAAGCGAGGTAATAACTAATGGCTACTGCAAAGGCACATACAAATATCGCCCTTGTTAAATATTGGGGAAAAAAAGATCCAAAACTGATTCTTCCGCAAACCGACAGTCTATCATTGACGCTTAATGAATTTTACACTACTACAACCGTTAACTTTAAGTCAGAACTCGACGCTGACCGTGTTAGCATTGACGGTCAGCTTATTGATAAGGCTGACGCTAAAAAAGTTATTCATGTACTAGAGCTTGTGCGTTCGATGAGCGGGATTAATTCATTTGCGGAAGTCACTTCAACAAATCACGTTCCTACAGCAGCGGGATTAGCTTCATCAGCATCTGCATTTGCTGCATTAGCTGGAGCTGCTAGTGTTGCGGCAGGCTTGCATTTATCACGGCGCGATTTATCTAAACTTGCTCGGCGCGGCTCTGGTTCAGCCACAAGGTCAATCTATGGCGGACTAGTTGAATGGCAAAAAGGTGTTGATGATGCCTCGTCATTTGCAAAGCCGATTGCTGAAGATGTTGCTTTTCCTATTGAGATGCTCGCTGTCTTAATCAATACAAAAAAGAAAAAAGTTTCTAGTCGTTCAGGAATGCAGCTGAGCGTTTCAACTTCACCATATTACGAAGCATGGAAAAAAGTGGTTGCCCGTGATATGACTGCCATTAAAGCGGCAATTAAAGCAAAAGACATCGACAAAATCGGTCATATTGCTGAAGAAAATGCCCTGCGTATGCATGCATTGACCCTGTCAGCTGATCCAGGATTTACTTACTTTAATGGTGAAACTCTAGCAATCATTAAAGCAGTAGAAGACTTGCGCAGCCATGGGATAAACTGCTATTATACGATGGATGCTGGTCCAAATGTAAAAGTCATTTACGATCGGGCTAATCGTGATAAAATAGTGACCAGACTTGCTGATATTATTGGTCATAACCGGTTGGTGGTTTCACAACCGGGACCAGGTATAAAAATTTGGAATGAATAAAAATTTATTGAGTAAGGGGACTTTAAATTTTGATTACTGAAAAAGCTCCCGGCAAATTATATATTGCCGGTGAATACGCTGTTGTTGAGAATGGTTATCCTGCAATTTTAGTTGCATTAGATCAATTTGTAACCTGTACTATTGAGGAAAGCACGGCAGAAGTCGGTCAGATCATTAGTCGACAATATAATAATGACCAACTTTCTTGGCGAAGATTAGGAGATCAAATGGTGGTCGACAAGCGTGATAATCCTTTCTCCTATATTCTTTCTGCCATTAAAGTAACAGAAGAATACGCACGGACATTTAGTCGGGATTTACGAATTTTTAACATTCATATTGATAGTCAACTAGATAGTGCAAATGGGCGAAAATATGGATTAGGTTCATCTGCTGCAGTGACTGTCGCCACCGTTAAAGCCTTATGCCATTTTTACAATTTGCCTGTTGATAAGGATCAAATTTTTAAATTGGCGGCAATTGCGCATTTTGAAGTTCAAGGAAATGGTTCTTTAGGAGATGTAGCCGCATCTGTGTACGGCGGTTGGATTTCATATCATTCATTTGATCGTCAATGGCTTGCTCAACAACGAAAGTATCTTGATTTAAAGACCATTATTGACTTGCCATGGCCTGATCTCAATATTGAATCACTAAAAGCACCACAAAATCTTGAACTATTAATTGGTTGGACAGGCAAACCAGCCTCAACATCCCAGTTAGTGGATAAAATTTCTCTTTTTAAGGCACGGCGACAAAATGAATATCACCTTTTCCTTGAAAAAAGTAAGGCCTGTATCCAACGGATGGTTGATGGTTTTCACCGTCAAGACCTTGAAACGATTAAAAATGAGATTCGTTACAATCGTAACCTATTAAAGCAACTTGGCACCAATTCCGGCGTTAACATTGAAACGACTGCCCTTGAAAAGCTTTGTCAAATTGCCGAATCATTTGGCGGCGCAGCTAAAACTTCTGGTGCTGGTGGCGGTGATTGTGGAATCGTTGCGATTGATAGTAATACAAATTTCGGGAATGTTCTAAAAAGTTGGGCAAAAAATCATATTGAACAACTTCCCTTATCTGTTCATTTCATTGATAGCGCAAAAAGCTTAAAGTCATCGGTTAAAAACCACCTTACCTATCTTAAATAAATCAGAAGGAGGCTCTATAATGGAATCACGTCATGCACAACGCAAAAATGAGCATCTTTCTTTAGCCGCTAAATACTATGATCAAGTTCACCGTCATTATTTTGATCAGGTGCGGCTAATTCACGACAGTCTACCTGAAATGTCTACTGATGATGTTGATCTTCATGTTCAGCTAGCTGATAACCTCAAAATTGAAAATCCTTTTTACATTGAAGCAATGACTGGCGGGAGTGAGCAAGCATTAAAAGTTAATCGCCAACTTGCCCAATTAGCTCATAAACACCATCTTGCAATGGCAACTGGTTCTTTAAGTATTATTAGCAAAGATCCGCAAGCATATGCTTCTTTTGATGTTATTCGGGAAGAAAATCCAGATGGCATAATTTTTGCTAATTTAAGCGCTAATGCAACTCTTGACCAAGCTCAAGAAGCTATTTCCCTGTTGCACGCCGATGCCCTAGAATTACATATCAACGCTGCACAAGAACTAATTATGCCAGAAGGTGACCGTGATTTTAATTGGCTTGATAATATTCAATATCTAGTCAGCGAACTAGATATTCCAGTTATCGTTAAAGAAGTTGGTTTTGGTATGAGTAAAACAACAATTGCTAAACTTCAAACTCACGATGTTCACTTAATTAATGTTAGCGGTCGTGGCGGCACTAATTTTGCGGCAATTGAAAACCGTCGTAATCATGATATTGATTTTGCGAGTCTTCTTGATTGGGGTCAAACAACTCCTGAAGCTTTATTAGAAGCCCATTCTAGCAGGCGGGGAAAAACCGAGATAATTGCATCGGGAGGAATCATTTCACCGCTTGATGTTATTAAGGCAGGTGTTTTAGGGGCCCGAGCTGTTGGAGTTGCCGGATATTTCTTAAATGTTTTACAACGCGACGGCTATGAGCGATTAGACCAAATACTTAGTGAATGGATAGTTATTGTAAAACGCCTACTCGCCCTCCTCGGCTGTGCTTCATTTACCGATCTCTCTCGGGTTGATTATGTTTTAGGCTCTGATTTATTATCATATGCGCGTCAACGGCATCTTCGCTAGCCTAATCAATTGAATTTATTGTTAAGATTGATACAATTAACTTAACTACTGTATTTTGGATGGTGATTAAAGTGAACAAGATTAATTGGGGCAAATCAATTAAAGTCGGCATTACTGCTGGCTTAGTAGCGGGATTAGTAAAACTTGGCTGGGAAAACATCCTTCCCCCGCGTACACCAGAACGAAATCAAACAAATCCGCCACAAAGATTATTAGAACAATTTGGTGTTCCCGCATCAATCACCCATGCTACTTACACCTATTCAGGACAACAACTGCCATGGGTAAGCTACCTTGTCCACTTCAGCTTTTCTGCTGGTTTCGGTGTTATTTATAGTGTTGGTGGTCAATTAGCACCGTGGATTAAGAAAGGAAATGGAGTGCCATTTGGGATTGCCGTATGGGACTTTTTCCATCTTAAATTAATGCCGATGATGGGAACTGTTCCGCCAGCACGTGAACAACCAATGGAAGAACATATTTCTGAGTTTCTTGGTCATGCTATCTGGATGTGGACAATTGATGCAATAATTAAAGCTAAGAAATAACAAAAAAAGAGTTGAAAAAGTATTTAGATTAATGCTTTTTCAGCTCTTTTTCGATTAATGTCTTTAGACCTAGTTGAGTGCGTGAGCGAAGCGAATGCACGAAACAAAAAACCACCTGCTATGCGGGTGG
>NZ_RDBR01000063.1 GCF_009663775.1 Lactobacillus sp. 0.1XD8-4 | reverse complement strand
AGCGGAACAATTCCGCAATCAAGCCGCCTAAACTAATTTTATCTATTTAACCTGTATACTTGACGGGACCTAGTGCCCTTAATAAATTATTAAGTAAGCGTATGAATAAGGCTGAGAATAAACCTTTCAACTTTTTAACGAATAATACCAAGTTAACGTGGTAAATAACCATGACACTCAAGCCTAAGCACGAACAATAATCAGGCTATGACATGCTAAACATCGTTATAGCTTAGCTAACCGTCTTGTTGAGAAGATTATTTTGTACTCTTAATTTCTTCGTTTTCCCCGCTTACCGAGACTAATTCCAAATAACCCAAGAAATGCGCCAATAATCACTTGCCAAATACTACGATGCTGGTTACCGGTTTGTGGTAATTCGCTTGATGATTGACCTGTCTTATTAGCTACGTTTTCACTAGCTGCCGTATGTACAGTTACGGGGATAACAGCTTCATTAGTCGGAACAACTGATGGCTGACTAGCACTTGTTGGGCTATTAAGAGTTCCAACTGACGCTGGTGCTGCTGAAGCGGTTGGAGTCGTTGATGGTTCATCTAATGGTGTCTCACTTGTTGGAACAGCTGGTTTAGCTGGCGTATCCGGAACATCAGAACTTGGCGTAGCCGATGATGTTGGTACTGTCGGTTTGTCAGGCACTACCGGAATATTTGAATCTGGAACCGCTGACGAGCCAGGAACATTAGCAGAAGAAGAGGTTGCCGGTATATCAGATTTTGGCGTGTCGCTTGGTTGTGCCGGCGTACTCGAGGAAGTTGCTGAAGAATCGGGCGTACCTGGGTTGACTGGTTCTACTGGAGTAACCGGCGTAACAGGTTTGTCAGGCTCTTCTGGCGTTGGGTGCGGAATAACTGACTTTCGTGAATACAAGACAATAAAATGCAAATCTTGACTGTCGGCATTTACGAGTTGAGTACTGATTTGTAATGTATCAGTACTATATCCTTCAATAATTGGCGAAATAACCGGCGTAAAACTATCACTTTGCGGAATCCACGTTTGCCATTCGGTCTTACCAGTCACTAGGTCGGTTAATCCATTACGGGTGAAGACGATTGGCGCCGCATGGTAAGTTGGCGCTGCAGTTCCACCGTTAACAAACCGGTACTTAATATCTTCATTAACAAAACGCTGATCCGTAACATTTTTTGTTCCATGTGCTAAATGAATGACCAGATTCAAATCATGATCAGCAAAAACACTTGGTAATTGGTCACGACTTACCAACTGGTAGCCAAGCTGTTGATAGTGCAATGAAACATTATCATAATCTGTTGCAATAACCGCAGGCAGCTTATCATCAGCATACCCTGTCCCTAAACGATAATGATTAATCAACGTCAAACCGGTGGTATCATCAATTACGGTATACGTAATTTGATGCGGCTCAGTAGTGTAATTTACGGTTAACTCAATCGGTTGTTGGCCTTGTACAGCTAAGGCACTGTTTACCGTTGGTTGAGCAGAGGTATACCCCTTAATAATTGGCGAAATAACTTCTGCAAACATTGCGGGGTCACTCGCTGTTACTTCCTGACCATTATTAATAGTAGTAGATGATACCGCATGCCAGTCGCCAAAACTAACTTGTTTAGTCACTTCATTAGTTTCAGTTGACCGTGTGAATGTAACCACTTGTTGAACATCTGGAGCTGCTTTTTCACCCTGCTTCGGGCCATTAGCATAGACATAATGAATAGTCCGGGTAACAGCTTCTTTCTCTACGTTTGGCGTAAGCCGTGCTTGATAGTAAACCTTGATGCTTTCACTAGGGGTCAGTGCTGTTGGCGTTTCGGCCGCAACTACCGCATAATTCTCACCCGCTTCATTTTCAGCAGGACCGTATCCATAGTAGCTAAGATCTGGATTAGGTGAAGCTGGCCAGCCACCCTTGGCTAGTTTCCATGCATGGTCTGCATCCCCAGCTGCTAATTCAATTAAGTAGTTGCCATTATGATCACGCTTGCCATCCAGAGTATAACCAATTACCTGATGTTGCGGACCAGCGATAATCGCCTGCCGCACAAATATTGCTTGCTGCATTACCGGCTCCGTAATCCCTTCAAGCATAATTTGCTTACCTGTATCACGGTCGTAATAAGTAATCGTCCGCGTCGTTGTTTGCCGTTCAGTTCGCAAATCATTCTTCATTAATAGATGAATCGTTACATTCTGATCCTCATGGGTAAAAGTATCTGGTAACTTATCCTGACTTACGATTGTATATCCAATTTGCTGGTAATGATTGAGGATATCACGGTAACTATTAGCTACACTCACTGGTAGCTTTTCATCTGCAAAGCCGCTTGCTAATGGTTGCTGGTCTACTAGGGTCTTGCCGTTCGTATCGTCAATCACTGTATATGTCACTGCATTAGGTACAGTGCGATAATCAACTGTTACGTTAATATCTTTATCACCAGGCTTTGCCAGTAATGCTGCTGTTTTTTCTTGACTTGGCACATAGTACTTAATTACTGGTGATTTAATTTCGGCAAAGGAATTATTATCACTAGTCCAGTCAGTATAAGTTACTTCCGATGTGACTTGGTTCATCTTTTTATTACGACTGAAAGTAACAACTTGCTTTACGCTTGGTGCGGCCGTTTTTCCTTCTTGCGGACCGTTAGCGTAACGGTAGTTAATTGTTCTCGTCGTTACAGCAGTTTCTGTTGACGTCACTACTTGTTCAGGATAAAAGACTTTAACTGCTTCATCCCCCGCAGTTGCCGTTAGTTGAACCGCAGCAACTTGCGGATAAGCTTGACCATGCTCATCTTCAGCTGCCCCATAGCCATACTTGGCTAGCACCGGATTATCGACTGCAACCCACGTATTTGTCGTCGGTTGCCATGCTTTAGCCGCATCAGTCTCTTCTACCAAGTAATTGCCATTTTTATCTTGCTTTTGGTTTCGCGTGTAGCCGAGAACAGAGCCGTCCTTCCCGCTAATAACTGCTGTCCGAGTAAACTTAACTGTTTGCTTAACTGGGTCAGTTAACCCTGTAAGTGTAATTTGCTTACCCGTATCCTTATCATAGTAAGCAATCGTCCGTGTCACTTGATGGATTTCATCCTGCAAGTGATTCTTCTTGGCAATATAAATCGTGACATTTTGGTCAACACCTGCATCATTATCGAAAGCCGCTGGCAGCTTATCCGCTTTAACAAGGTAATAGCCATCAGCGAGGTATTCATCAATAATCTTGTTATAAGCTGTTGCGACCGTTGCCGGCAGTTCCTCATTACTTAGCCCTTCAGCTAGCGGTACCCGGTCTTTTAATACTTGCTGTGTATCATCATCGATAACCGTATATGTTAGCAATTGCGGATCAGCGACATAATAAACCGTCACATCAATATCTTGAGAGTCATGGCTAACCGTTATAGCATCAACCGCCTTAACTGAGGTTCCGCTATTATCAACTGCATGGTAACCTGCAATCTCTGGAACAGTCACAGCCGCAAATGTATCACTGGCTGGCGTCCACACTTGCCACTGACCATCTTCGTTAACCCTTGCGAAACCTAATTTTGCCGTATAGGCTGGTGCTGCTTCCTTGCCAGTAGATTTAAATACGTAATGAATTGTTTCCTTAACTTGGTGGTTTTCGACATTATTTATTGTCCCCGATAAGGTTCCATTATTAGTATTTAAATCATTCCGGTAAGTATAAGGTTGGACATAATAACCTGCTTTTTGATTATATAAATCTTGGCCGTGCCCATTAGTAACAGTTAATTGCCAAGGGTGTTCTTCAAGGAATTTCTGTAAAGCAGCATTACGTAAAGTAACCCCTTGGTAATAACCAATAGTTTTAATCGGATCCTCGTTAGGGCCTTTAATATTAGCTGGCGGTAATACCCCGTCCAGTTTCTTTGGTCGCCAAGTAATTAAGCCTATGCTTTGGTCTTTTTTAAAGCCGAGATAATCTTCAGCAATCTGGACATGATATGTCCGCGTTAACCCCTCAGCAGAATCTGTGCTCTTCACGCTAATCTGGGGAGCCTTAGTTGAGACCATCACCCGAGTAACAAAAGTATTAGCAGTCCCTTCAACCGGATCAAGGTAGTAGTCTTGATAAGTTGAAACAATACTTTTTTCTAACGCCGTCTTAACGTCATCATCACTAACAAATTGATAATCAACATAATCATTATCTGCTGGCTTAGATACTGTAATATCAAATTCATTCCCCAGTTTGACACCATCATCATTTTGACTTGCCAATCCGACAGCTTCTTCGTGGTCTGGGTAACGCAGTGGTTCGTCACCAATACTCCACGTTTGCGTCTTTAAATTATAGTACCAAGTATGGGCCGCATAGGTACTGGCGCTTTCTGGAATAATTGTTTGATTAAAGTTATCTTGGGGCGTTGCTTTAGCTGCCACTGGAATCTTAAGGCCGCTGGTAAATTGCCGGTTGCCGATTTGAATATCGTTGTGGGGAACCAACAATGTCGGAGCCGTCGCTTTATCTGAATATAAGTGGAAGTAGCGGGTATCTAATGGCGCCTCATCAAGATCAAAGCCAGTAATATTATGCCAGGTTAAATTAAAGTGCATCCGCGCTAATGACAGGTTAGCATCTCCGTACTGAGCTTTAATCTTTTCCAAACCATCATTAAAAATAATCTGATAATAATCATTTGACCCGCCATTACCATTACTACCAAGGCTATTATTATTTTCGGCCGATTGCCAGGTTACATCTTTTACATTTTCAACCGGTGATTGATGATATGATACCGCATATGATTGCTCACTAGCTGTCACTGGCCGCATATAGCCAATTACTGCCGCTTTCTTTTCACCAGTTGTAGTCTGATAATTAACATTGATCGGCATTGGCTGGCTAGCACCACCACCATAAGCTAAGATATGTTGCTGGCCATTAGCAGTTAGCTTATACGGTATGCCCATTGAAACGTTGATATAGTTACCGTTTTTAATATCATGATGGGCAATATCAACATTAATATCAAAAGCTAGGTTAGTCCGCCCAGTATGATCAGTTCCATTTCCCGGCTCCGAACTCGCATTAACATTAGTAACCGTATAGGCAGTCCCGTCTACCGGAGTTGTCGCCTGAAGTTGAGCAGCAGCTGTTGTGCTGGTTGATTGGTCACCATTATCAGCAACTGTTGCTGGTAAAGTTACCGTATTGGTCGTAGTTGCCGGAACTCCCGCGGTTACGGATTGTTTCGTTGCTGTATCCGCATGGACAACCTCGCCGTTAATCCCCATCGCAATACTTGTCCCTAATAAAACAGATGCGACGCCAACACTTAACTTTCGTAAGGCAAAACGCTGAGTCAGCGGCATGCTATTAGCCAACCGTTCAACCTGATTATTCCTTGAAGTCAATACAAACTCCTCCCATAAGCTAAACCGATTAGAATCTATTTTTCTATTAATCGGTTCTTTAATAAGTAAGGTTGATTAGCTAATTAGTGGAAGTATTTATCAGCAAAAAAATAAATAATCCCCATTAATAGACAGTTGATATAAGTGGCTTATACATCAATTCACAAATATAATAAATCAATTCATTTCTAATTACAAGATGATAAATGAATTTAAATGGAATAAAAAAGCTGACTTACGACACCACTATCGTAAGCCAGTTTTTTTTAGACAATGCATCGAGTATTACTGTAAGTAATTAAGCAAGCATTGCATAAGTGTTAAGTCATTGCAATAAACCTTTGCTCTCAGCATTGTTATCTTATAATTACCATGCGATAAATTATATATAACTTATCTACATTTATAGGATAACAGGATTTAAATAAATATCAATATTTAATTAAAACTTTTCGCCTTTTTTCGGCAATTAACAGCATTTTAAACTTCCTTAACCTTGATAAATAAAGCTTTTTAGCAGAATTATTTCAAAAAGATTAAATTTATTTTTCATTCAACAAATGATAAATATTTCATGTGTAAAACTATAAGCTATACCATTTCTTTTTTATCGATCGATAGAGGGCCTTTCGCTTGAACCAGCTATAATTGACAAACATTATCAATTACATTTAATTATTTACTTATTGACACCTCATTTATTACCTTTAGATAATAAAAAGACCCCGTGACGGGATCTTCTTAAGATAAGCATTTATTTTTGATGGTGTTTTTCAACGGCTGTAACTAATTCTTCTAGTGACTGGCTTCCAAAAATAACCGGATCATCACCAATCATTGTCGCTGGAACACTCATAATTTTCTTTTCTTTCCGTAATTCGGGGAAATGTTGTAAATCAATCATCGTTGCCGTGATTGCTGGATTTAATGAAGCCATTCGCTGGCAAGCTGCCACTACATCTGGACAGAAGTGACAAGTAAGTGATACGCCAATCCGAATATCAGTAGCTGGTAATTGCTTGATTCGCTCAGCCAACGCTGGCGCAATCATTTGACCAGGACCAGCAACGTTGTAGACACCAAGCACCAGTGAGTTTAGTTCATGACCTGTTGGGATACCAGCATAATGTAACCCGGTGTCATTACCATCCGCATCAAGTAAACGCAATTGTGGTAAGTATTTGACATCAGCCGGTGCTGGCTTGCTTACAGAATGAAGGTGCGCGTCAAGGGAAGCAAATTCATCAACAAAACTGACTAATTGGTTACTAAGATCGGTTCCATTAGTTAATACTTGTAATTGAATATCATTAGTTAAGCGCGCAAAAATCGGCTTCAGCTGTTGGTCAATTTCCGCTGGTAACCAGTTTCCTTCATGGGGAGCAGTAGCTTCTTGCTGGTCAAGATCGCTTGTTTGCCCCACCGGTTTTGCAGGCTTCTTATCTGTATTGACATGAATTGGTACCCCTTGCTTTTCTTTTTGTAGCATTATATACCGTTCAGCTGCTGTTGCCGCAACAGCGCCATCAGCCGCCGCCGTGACAATTTGGCGTAAGTTCTTTTGAATAACGTCACCAGCTGCGTAAACCCCTGCAAGGTTCGTTTGACCATTTTCATCAGTTTTAATATAACCACGCTCATCTAAATTTAGGATTCCAGTTAATGCTTTTGTCGCCGGCTGTGTTCCTATATAGATGAACATTCCAAAGGTTTGGTCACCATCATCAACATGATAAACAGTTTCCTCACCAGTTTTGTTATTAATAAAAGTGGCGGTGGTGAGGTAATCATCCCCATCAACTCTTTTAACTTCTGTGTTATATTTAACGCTTACTTTGGGATTATCTAAGGCCCGTTTAGCCGTTAAGACTGGACACTTAAAACGATCACCACGAACTATAACCGTTACATGTTTAGCAAACCGGCTCAAATAGTCTGCTTCTTCAGCTGCCGCATATCCGCCACCGACAACAAAGACTTGCAAACCGGTAAATAATTCTCCGTCACAGGTTGAACAATAGGCAATTCCCCGCCCACGGAATTCATTTTCACCAGGAAAACCAATTTTGCGCGGATTAGCCCCCGTAGCGATGATTACGCCACGAGCATGATAATCCTGACCACTTTTACCTTTCAGTTTTTTAATTTCGCCATTAAGATCAAATTTTTGTATCGCGTCATGCTTAATCTCAACACCGAAATCTGTAACCTGCTTTTGCATCTGGTTCATCAACTGGGTACCATCAATTTTTTCAACAGCTGGATAATTATAAACTACGGAGGTCGTTGTTACTTGTCCGCCAACCGTATCTCCTTCAATAATTAACGTATCAAGGGTCGCCCGACCAGCGTATAATCCAGCAGATAACCCAGCAGGACCAGCACCAACAATGATTAAATCATATAAATGTTGTTCTGCCATCTAAATCACCAGATTAAAGCTTTCCAACTAAATCAAGGCTTGGCTTAATTGAATCTTGACCAGGCTTCCAGTTAGCTGGACATACACGGTCACCATGTTCACGAACAAACTGAGCTGCTTGAAGCGTCCGTAAAATTTCATCAGCGCTGCGGCCAATTCCCATGTTATTGATAGTATAAGATTGGATAATACCATCAGGATCAACAATAAATACACCACGGTAGGCCTGCCCGGCATCTTCATCGAGGACATCAAACATCCGTGCAAGCTTACCTGCAGGGTCAGCTAACATATGGTACTTGATCTTGCCAATCTTGTCAGAAGCCTCTGCCCATGCTTTGTGAACAAACTCAGTGTCTTCAGAAACAGAGTAAATATCAGCATTAGCCTTCTTAAAGTCTTCGTATTTATCTTGTAATGCCTCTAATTCAGTCGGACAAACAAATGAGAAGTCTGCTGGGTAGAAGAAGAAAATACTCCACTTGCCTAAGACATCCTTCTTTGATACTTCAGTAGTTTCACCGTCTTGATAAGCATTTACCTTAAAATCTTCAATTTCGTGTCCAACAAAATTCATATATATCCTCTCCTTAATTAGAATCATTCTTAACTACACTTAATAGTATAAGCTTTTAATCTCAACTTGCAAGGATTTTGTTAGAATTATTCTAAAAAAGTTTTAGATCCGTTTGCCAAAAATACGAGCTTTAATCGTTTGCCCAGTCGGGGTTCCCGCCAAACCGCCAATTCCGGTTTCCCGTAACGCAACTGGCATCGACCGGCCAACTCGGTCTAATGCCATAATACATTCATCTGCTGGAATTTTGCTGATACACCCGGCTAACGCTAAATCTGCCGCGATTAACGAGTTTCCTGCACCAATCGCATTTCGTTTAACACACGGAATTTCAACCAAGCCCGCAATAGGATCACAGACTAGGCCCAAGAGGTTGCTTAATGCAATTGCTAGGGCTTGACTACTCTGCTCTGGCGTTCCTCCTGCCGCTTCGACTGCAGCAGCTGCCGCCATCGCCGAAGCTGAGCCAACTTCTTCTTGGCATCCCCCGGTTGCGCCAGCAATTCCCGCATGGTTAGCGATTATTAAGCCGAGCCCCCCTGCTGTAAATAAAAACCTAATCATCTGCTCCTCATTCAGTCCTAATCGTTTCTCTAACATAAATAATGCGCCCGGTAGAGTTCCCGATGAGCCTGCCGTTGGCGTTGCACAGACAACACCCATTGCCGCATTAACTTCATTCGTTGCAATTGCATTTTCAACTGCCGCCATCATTGCATCACCAGCAAGCGGGGTTCGCTGTTGGCGATATTTTTTGATCTTAATTGCCTCCCCACCAGTTAAACCTGTTTGCGAACGTACCCCTGCACCATTTTCACCGCGTTCAATTGCGGCCCGCATTGTCGCTAAATTAAGCTGCATCCGCTTCCAGACTTTGCTCCGACTCAATCCCGAATCTTGACATTCTGCTAAGATTACCAGCTCTGACAAGGATTTTTTGGTTTCTTCAGCTGTCCTTACTAACTCTTTTACACTCTCATACATAAATAGTTCTCCATTTTCTAAAGGCAAATTGCGGTTGGATACTTTTCTTCAAAATAAGTTACTGTTGCTGGTTGCATTTTATTTTGAATATCATAAACATAAATATCACAATTTGGCGCTCGTAACACTTGACGTCTACTAAAAGGAGCCTTTTGCTCTAAATCATCGTTGATTGCTAAAGCATTGGCCATTTTCTTACTATAATCACGAAAAATTACAATCGGTAAAGGTCCGGCAGGTAAAATTTCAACTCCTTCAAGATTGATTTCACGAATTTCAACAGCGCCCCCGCCAATTGAACAGCCAGATACTTTTATTTGTTTATTACCATCAGTCATCACTAAAATCGCAGTGTTAGGATGATGAATCGGACTATCACCGGATTCTTCTACAAAACGTAAGTCAATTCCCTGTTGACGAGCAATCTGCGGAGCAAGCGGTACCCGCGAATCATGCGGTAAAAAGCCCATGATACCTGCTGCAATCGCATAATCAGTTCCATGACCACGATGCGTCTGCGCAAAGGACCCATAATAATGGACAGTCACTTTAGGAGGTATCTTGCCAAACAGTTTATTTGCTATGCGACCAATTTGGACTGCCCCAGCTGTATGGGAACTCGATGGACCAATCATAATCGGACCAATAATATCAAAAACACTCTTGTATTTATTACTCATAAGCTATCCTCGTAAATTTAAAATTAAAAAAGGAGGGTGACAATCTTGTCTCCAACTCCTTATTATAGTTATTTTTGATTTTTATGGAAACCGAGAAATGACCAGAATCCCCGTAATCCGCCAGACTTTTTCTTCTTAGTTTCTTTTTTGCCGCGGTGTTCTTTAGCAGCTTTTTCGGCAAGTGCTTTTTGCTTAGCAAGAACTGCTTCACGTTTTTTGCGTTCCTTTTCTGCCTCTTTACGAGCCGCAATCGCCTTTTTAGCTCGCGCTGCCCGTTGCTGAGCTGCTTCCTTAACTAATTGCGGACGCATCTGTTCCATTGTATCAAACATCGTGGCAACCTTAATTGCGGTCTTATTTGCCAAAGCTTGGTCAGTAGTCGATGCAACTTCAACGTTATGCGCAGCAGCAATCTCACGTTCCCAATATTGCTGCGTCTTGATTGGGAGACCGGTAAATTCCTGACTACGTAAAAATTGCCCTGCCCGGGATAGCTGCATGTGTAATGAATGCTTATCAGTCTGCTGACCATTTAGCGCCTTGCGCGAATTGTAAATCGCTTGATCAACTAGGTCAACCATTGCTTGTGGCTCATTATGTCCTTCTTCGTGCTCTTTAAGGACATCTTCACCCATCCTAACAGCCTCATCATAAAGACCCTTAGAACGATCTGTACCATTAAAATACTTATACGTTTGCCTTACACGTGTTTGATCAGCAACATCCTTATTCAGTTGATCAAAAACTACTTTTTCGTTCATTATATTTCCACCGCCCGATTTTACTCGTCATACTATTCATAGTATAGCAGTTATTAGCGTCAAACGAAGCTAAAAAATCGATTTTTTTGGAAGATTACTAAAATTTTTTGTAATTAATCCTACTATAACAGTATTTTTGGTCAACTTTTAGCTATAAAAAAAGAGGCTGGGAAAAAACTCCTAGTTGAAAATAAAAATCCGTACAATGAATTCTACAAAGATTCATTGTACGG
>NZ_RDBR01000062.1 GCF_009663775.1 Lactobacillus sp. 0.1XD8-4 | reverse complement strand
GGGACAACTTTTTAAGGCACTAACCCACTAAAACTGTATATTTAAAGGCTACCTATGAAAACTTGACAGATACAGCAAAATTCGCTATATTGGTATTGAAGTAAAACGTTGTTATAATATAATATAACTATTAAAAATTTTAAGAATATTATCACAACGCTAATTTTGATTGTTAAAGTTACATGGGGATGACCAAAGATAATATAATTTTGGATAGTTATTTGTAATAGTTTAGGCTTTATAATCATTAATTTATTTATAGCCTATAATTATGCGGCAAATATTATCAAATTAATAAAAAGTATACCATTAATAGTGGTATACTATGATTGGCAATGGTGTAGCTTATAAAGGATTTATTTTTTATAATTCAACAATCATGATGAAGGAAGTAAACAATGAAACTCCGAGGAGACCTATTAAAACAAATTCGTCGCAAACGCGGATTATCTCAGACAGCTTTAGCTGAGGGAATCTGTACTCAAGCAACGATTAGCCTAATGGAAAAACAAAATCGCTTACCCAAAATGGATATTTTAACGGCAATATGTGAACGTTTAAATATTTCTTCTGATCGAATTGTCGAAAATGAAGTTAGTGGAATAAATGAAACATTTAACCAAATTGTTGATAACTTAATTTCACGCAATTTTGAGGATGCTTCAACACTATTGAAGAAGGTTCATGTTAAAAATTTAGAGAGTGATTTTGATAAGCAACGTTACTATTATCTAGTTGGAATGGTTCAAGTTGAGAGCGATCAATTAGACGAAGCAATTTTCAATTTTGAACTGGTATTGACACAATTTGCTACTACTAGCGCAAATATTTACTTAGCAATGACTACTGCTGGGATGGCGCTGGCTTACTTAAAACGTGGCGACAAAGAACGGGCTGCTCGCCTAACAACCCGTTCAGTAAAGTTAATTGATAACAAAAAATTAATCGGAAGCCTTCACCAGTGGGCTTCAATCGATTGTCAAATTGCAGAATTATATCTTCAGCTTGATGATCCGGATAAT
This sequence comes from Lactobacillus sp. 0.1XD8-4, assembly GCF_009663775.1. Classification (GTDB taxonomy): domain Bacteria; phylum Bacillota; class Bacilli; order Lactobacillales; family Lactobacillaceae; genus Limosilactobacillus; species Limosilactobacillus walteri. The sequence continues at coordinate 10,136 of NZ_RDBR01000062.1, read as the reverse complement.
GCAATTAAAGTCGTTAATAAAGGGATTGAACTGTGCCGTGAGCATGATTCATTATTCTTATTAGATGAGTTGTACCTTTGTATTGGAAGAAGCTATATCTTAAAAAATGATGCAAAAAAGGCTAAAGAAGCCTTGGAGATTGCAAAGAGTCTCAGTATTGCTCGGCACGGTTCAGTCACTGAAGATACAATTTTATTAGAACTAAAGAATTTAGAAGTAAAATATGTGTAATCAAAAAACGAAACTGAGATAGTTTTATTATATCTCAGCTTCGTTTTTTAATATGATTATAAATTATTTAGTAGATTTTTCTTTGATTTCACCAGCTTGAATAGGATCTTCTTTAGTAAGAGTAAAAGCACAAATAAGGGTAACAATTCCAACAATAATTCCTAGAATTAAATATGTATGTTGAAAGCCAATTTGGTCATATAATTTTCCTGCAAATGATGAGAAAAAGAAAACTGAAATTTGTTTAGCAAAATTTGAAGAAAGTGCATATACAGTGGCATAAAGACGAAGATCAAAGGCCCCGGCAATATATTTCATAATAGAAACAAGTAAGATAGGCATTTCTAGACCAGCTAATAAACGCAAGATAATAACAAAAGTTAAACTAGGCACTAAGGCAGATCCTACAATACGTATTGTTAAAATAATCCCGTAACAAATTAATCCGTTACGTGAACCAATTTTATTAATAATCCATGGCATTGGAATCATTAAGAGAAATTCTAATGCTGTTTGAGCACTAGTCATATAACTATAAGCAATAGTTCCTTGTGCTGCTGCATGGAAAAATGACTTGAAAAAGATAATAAATTGTTGATCAAAAACATCATAAATAGCAGAAGTTCCCATATAGAAAAGTGAGAGAATCCAAAAGTTACGAAGCTTAAAAATTGAACCAATTTGTTTAACATTTAATTTATTAGAGGTGTCTTCCCCTGCAGCTTGAACATTGTCTAAGTGGATTTTATCACTAAAGACGAAACAACAAGTTAATACAATAGCTGCAATTGTACATGCCCAAAAGATTGAATTAGGGCTCCAAAGGAATAAGCGGCCACCAACTAAAGCAGCTACAGCCCCAGCTAATGAGCCACCCATTCGTGAATGCCCATACTCGAAGCCGTTAGTTAAACTTGCACGTTGAACATATTGTTCAATTACAGATACACCACCATTTAGAATAAAGCTTAAGTAAATTCCGGTAGTAAGAGCCGCAAAAAAACGACTAATTGATAAAAGCGGATTAAATAGCCATTGAAAATAAGGTCCAATTAAAATCATACCAATGGAAATTGTAATGACCAGATTCTTTTTCATTACTAGTCGATCAGAAATAATACCAAAGACAGGCTGAAAAATCAGAGAAATTCCAGACATCATTGAGAAAACTAATCCGGCTTCAATTCCATTGAAGTGTGCCTGTTGTTCAAGCCAAAGCGTTAAATATCCAAACACAATTGCCCATGTAAAAAAGTAACTAAAGTGAGTAACGGGAAATCCCCAAAAATCTTTACTACGATTTTCAGTAACAATTGCTGAATTTTCTGTTTTATCCATAATTATACATTCCTTTCTCAATTAAAGATTGCTATATGGAACGGGTTTACCAAAATTAGGTGTACCATCATTGTTATAAGTAAATAATTTAACAATTGTATGACGGTTAGGATCATACAACGGATCCCCTTTAATATTTGTATAATTACGACAGTGATAAACCATTAAATCAGTTTTGCCATCTTCAGCAACAGTAAATGAGTTGTGGCCTGGTCCATATTGATGGTGAGTGATATCGCTTTGAAATACAGGAGTAGATGATTTTTGCCAATTTTGTGGATTAAGTACATCTTTATTTTCGTCACAAGTTAACATACCCATTGCATAATTTTCATCTGTAGCACTTGCAGAATAAGTAAGAAAAAGCTTTCCATTTCGATGGAGAATAGCCGGTCCCTCATTAACCCAAAATACTTTTGTTTCCCAATTGTATTCAGGTTTACTAAGCATTACTGGGGGAGTTTTTAGTGTCCAAGGATTTCTCATTTCTGCAATATAGAGATTAGAATTTCCTTTGATATCGGGGTCTTTTTGAGCCCAAACATAATATAATTTACCGTTAAGCTTAAAGCAGGTTGCATCAAGCGAGAATGAGTCCATAGGTGTATGAACTTGACCGCGTTCTATCCAATCATCTTCACTTTCCATTGGATTTTTCTCATCACATTCGATACAAAACATTCGATGTTGAAACATTCCATTTTCATCAAAAGCTGTTGTTTCAGCAGCAGCAAAGTAAATAAACCATTTTCCATCTATAAAGTGTAATTCTGGAGCCCAGATTAATTGGCTCATTGGACCTTCGTTGTGCTTACGCCAAATTGTTCGAGGAGCAGCATGCGCTAAGCCTTCTATTGTTCGAGCTCTACGAATTTCAATTCGATTATAGGATGGAACAGAAGCGGTAAAGTAATAATAACCGTCACTATGACGATAAATATACGGATCTGCACGCTGAATAATTAAGGGTGTAGTATAAGTAAGTTTACTCAAAATAATTCCTCCTTGATAAGAAATAACTTACAATGCAAAGATACGTCCTTTAGAAATCGCTTTCAATAAGTTATATAGGATTTATTGAATAAATTTGGCGAAGTTCAATAAAAATGTTTATTGTTATTAAGCTTTGAAAACGATATCATATAGTTAATAAACAAAATACTTGTTTTAGATGTATAAATAGTCAATATTAATGTTGATTAAATTAGAAAAAATTATTTAAATGTTAAAACAATCAATGAATGTATTGATTGTTTTAATAAGGAGGGATGAGACATGGAAACCATGATTTCAGAAGATTATATTAATGTTTACAAAGCATTAGCTTCGCCGGTACGCTTAAAAATAATTAAACTACTATCAAAAAAACAATTGAGTATTATGGAACTTGCGAATGAAGTGGGATTAAGCTCTACAATCGTTTCAAAACATCTGGATAAATTAGCCGATGTACACATCATTGAATTTCATCGAGTTGGACATCAAAAAGTTGCTAAATTACGTGTTGATCAGATTAATATACATTTTCCAAAGACGATTTATGAAAAATATAAAATTTATAAAACTGAAGTACCAGTTGGGCAGTTTACTAATTTTTCTGTAAAGCCTTCTTGTGGCTTAGCAAGTTCAACGGGATATATTGGAAAAGTAGACAATCCATCCTATTTTGCGGATCCTCATCGAATGGAGGCGGGGATGATTTGGTGGAATGATGGATATATTGAATATCAACTTCCTAACCACTTACAAAAGAATGATGAATTAAAAATGATTGATATTGTAGTAGAATTGGGAAGTGAATTTCCGTTTTCTAATAATAATTGGCCATCTGATATCACTATTTCATTAAATGGAACAGAATTAGGATTTTGGACGAGTCCAGGTGATTTTTCAGATGTTAGAGGAAAATATACGCCTGCATGGGTACCTAATAATGTTAATCAATATGGTTTACAAAAAACTTTTAGGATCACTGATCATGGTACATATCTTGACGGACAGCCATGGTCAAATATATCTCTTAATGATTTAACTTATGATCCTGCTAGATTTATTTTACGATTTGAAATAAAAAAGACAGCTACTCATAAAGGTGGTTGTACAATTTATGGTCATAATTTTGGGAATTTTCATGAAAGTGTTCAAATGAAATTGTTTTATGAATAACCCTTGTATTTGTCCGTATAAATTGGCAAAGAAAACTTAATTCTTAAATAAAGACTAATTTCTATTTTTATACGTTAAATAGGGATTAGTCTTTTTTTGTAATAAAAAATAAAAATACTTTTCACATGCATAAACGTTTTTAACAGTTAGTTAGACAAATGATTATGAAATGTATAAAACGATTTTTCACAATTGGTAATGACTAATATTTAAAACTTTGCTTGATTTGTACGTACAAATAGTTTATTATAATAGTTGTTCAATGAAAGCGCGTTCATGTTCATGAAATTATTACTTTAAATTCTATCTTTAAGGAGGATGAATGTAATGGCTAAAGCCGAAAAGAAAATATCAAGTGCATTTATCTACTTCTTCGGATCATTTGGGGGAATCCTATTTGGTTACGATATCGGCGTTATGACCGGTGCTTTGCCTTTCTTGCAAGCCGACTGGCACCTTGAAAATGCAGCTTCACTCGTTGGTTGGATTACTTCTGCAGTTATGTTTGGGGCAATTTTCGGGGGAGCATTAGCCGGTCAACTTTCAGACAAATTTGGTCGTCGAAAAATGATTTTAATGTCAGCAATCGTCTTTATGGTTTTCTCCGTTTTATCTGGTGTTTCACCGGACATGGGCGAAGCAAGTGCTTACTACTTAATTATTGTTCGGATGCTTTTAGGTCTAGCAGTGGGGGCTGCCTCAGCATTAGTTCCCGCTTATATGTCGGAAATAGCACCTGCTAAGGCGCGGGGACGTTTATCTGGATTAAACCAGACAATGATTGTTTCTGGGATGCTATTATCCTACGTTGTTGACTTCCTATTAAAAGATCTCCCTGGTGAATGGGCCTGGCGTTTAATGTTAGGGTTAGCTGCTGTTCCAGCTTTAATTTTATTCCTCGGTGTTCTTCGCTTACCTGAATCACCACGTTTCTTATTACGGAAAGGTGACGAAGCACAAGCACGGCGGGTTTTAACTTACATTCGTAAGAACCCGGCAGAAATCGATCAAGAATTAGCAAGTATCAAAGAAACAGCCAAGGAAGAACGTCAAGCAAATCAAAAGACAAGCTGGTCAACATTATTCAGTGGTAAATATCGTTACTTGGTTATTGCTGGGGTCGGAGTTGCGGCCTTCCAACAATTCCAAGGTGCAAACGCCATCTTCTACTACATCCCATTGATTGTTCAAAAGGCAACAGGCCAAGCTGCTTCATCTAATTTAATGTGGCCAATTGTTCAAGGGGTTATCTTAGTTGTTGGTTCCTTAGTTTACATGTGGATTGCTGATAAGTTTAACCGGCGGACACTCCTAATGGTTGGGGGTGCTGTCATGGGGCTTTCCTTCATCTTGCCAGCAGTTATCAATTGGATGATGCCAAATATGAATCCGATGACAATTGTTGTCTTCTTATGTATCTATGTTGCATTTTACTCATTTACTTGGGCTCCGCTAACTTGGGTTCTTGTTGGTGAAATCTTCCCATTAGCTATTCGTGGTCGGGCTTCAGGCTTAGCATCATCATTTAACTGGATTGGTTCTTGGTTAGTTGGTCTGATCTTCCCAATTATGACGGCAAGTATGCCACAAGAAGCTGTCTTCGCTATTTTCGGTATCATCTGTATCCTTGGTGTAATCTTCGTCAAAACCTGTGTTCCAGAAACTCGTGGTCACACGCTTGAAGAGATTGAAGAACAAGGAACTAACCGTGGTCGCGTAAAGGCAAGCAATCCTGAAAACTAGGAGGGATCTTTAATGAATTTACGTGAAACAGCAACGCAAATCGAGCAGGGACAGGCTTCCCTGGGGATCGAATTAGGTTCTACGCGGATCAAAGCCGTTTTAATTAATACCGATTTTGAAACGATTTCGTCAGGCAGCTATACTTGGGAAAATCAATTTAATGATGGAATCTGGACCTATCCGCTTGATCAAGTCTGGGAAGGAATTCAATCAGCTTATTCCCAAATTAAAGCTGATGTTCAGAGCAAGTATCACACGAGCTTGACAAATATTAGCTCTATTGGTGTTAGTGCCATGATGCATGGTTACCTGCCCTTTGACAGGGAAAATAACTTACTAGTACCATTTAGGACTTGGCGAAACAATATTACTGCAGAGTCCGCTGATAAATTAACAGAGTTATTTGATTTTAATATTCCGCAGCGGTGGAGTATTGCCCACCTTTATCAAGCAATTCTCAATCAAGAACCGCATGTTAAAGATGTTGATTTCATTACAACCTTAGCTGGATATGTTCATTGGAAACTTTCCGGTGAAAAAGTTCTTGGAATTGGTGACGCCTCAGGAGTCTTTCCAATCGATGATCAAACCTTAACTTACAAGCAAGAGTTTATTGATAAATTCAATGCCCTTCCGGAAGTTCAACAGTATCCATGGAAATTAAAAGCAATTTTACCATCAGTTGAAATTGCTGGGCATAGCGCAGGTAAGTTAACGGATGCGGGAGCCAAACTCCTTGATCCAAGCGGAACTTTACAAGCTGGTAGTTTGATGGCACCTCCAGAAGGGGATGCTGGAACGGGAATGGTAGGAACTAACAGTGTTCGCAAGCGGACTGGAAATATTTCAGTTGGAACTTCAGCCTTCTCCATGAATGTGTTGGATGCGCCATTAAAGAAGCTTCATCGTGATATTGATATTGTTACCACGCCAACTGGAGACCCAGTAGCCATGGTCCACATTAATAATTGTTCATCAGATATCAATGCCTGGGTTGGACTATTTAGAGACTTTGCTAATGCAATTGGGGCCAAAATCGATACTAATACGCTATACGAGACGCTCTTTGACGCGACTGTCCATTCTGATCCCGATGCTGGCGGCTTAATCAACTATAGTTATCTTTCTGGTGAAAACATTACCAAGATCCAAGAAGGACGTCCCTTATTTGTCCGTACTCCAAATAGTAAGATGAACCTCGCCAACTTCTTCCTTACACAACTCTATGCAGCATTTGCACCATTAAAGATTGGGATGGACATCTTACTAAATGAGGAACACGTTCAAACTGATGTCATGATTGCCCAAGGGGGTCTCTTCGGAACTCCGGTAATTGGTCAACAGGTTCTTGCTAACGCCTTAAATATCCCAATTACAATTATGAATACTGCAAGTGAGGGTGGACCATGGGGGATGGCTGTCCTTGCCAAATATGCAGAAACAAACGCAGCCGAATCCTTAGCTGATTATTTAGATGAAGAAGTATTTAAGGATCCAGAAAGTATGACCCTAACTCCAGAACCAGCAGGCGTAAAGGGCTATGCAAGCTTTATTAAGCGTTATCAGGCTGGTTTACCGGTGGAAGCATTAGCTGGTCAAGACATTCATGAACGTGATGAGCAGAAAGGAAGTAATTAATTCATGCTTGAAGATCTAAAAAAAGAAGTTTACGAAGCAAATATGCGGCTTCCTGAACTAGGACTTGTGTCTTTTACCTGGGGGAATGTTTCGGGAATTGACCGTGAAAAAGGATTGTTTGTCATTAAGCCTTCAGGAGTTCCGTATGATGAGATGAAGCCGGAAGACATGGTTGTTGTTAACTTGGATGGTGAGGTAGTCGAGGGTGACTTGAATCCATCCAGTGATACTCCTACCCACACTTACCTTTATAATCACTTCCCAAAGATTGGTGGAGTTGTTCATACTCATTCACCATGGGCAGTATCATTTGCAGCAGCACGGATGGATGTTCCAGCGATGAATACAACCCACGCTGATACCTTCTATACTGATGTCCCTGCTGCCGATGCCTTAACTAAGGAAGAAATCGAAGAAGATTACGAAGGCAATACTGGTAAAGTAATTGTTCGCTCTTTCAAGGAACGGGGCTTAGACTATGAGGCCACACCGGCCGCATTAGTTATGCAACACGGACCATTTACCTGGGGACCGACGCCTGATAAGGCCGTGTACAATGCAAAGGTTCTGGAAGTCGTTGCAGAAGAAGATTATCACGCAATGCAATTAACTCATCAAGACTTGCATTTGCCACAATATTTACTTGATAAACATTATTATCGCAAGCATGGTGCTAATGCTTATTACGGACAAAATAATGCCCATTCTAAAGACCATGCAGCGCACGCTTAATTAACTTGGTAGCTACATTAAATAAAATAACTTTATGCACAAAAGGAGTGTAATCTCATGGATATTAAAAATTATGAATTTTGGTTTGTTACTGGTAGTCAATTCCTTTACGGTGAAGAACAATTAAAGTCAGTTGCTGCTGATGCAGAGGATATTGTTGATAAATTAAATGCAAGCGGCAAATTACCAGACAAGGTTGTTTTCAAAGGTGTTATGACCACTGCTGAAGGCATTACTAAGTTCATGAAAGAAGCAAACTATAACGATAACGTTGCCGGTGTTATGACTTGGATGCATACTTTCTCTCCAGCTAAAAACTGGATTCGTGGTACCAAGCTTTTGCAAAAGCCACTACTTCACTTAGCAACTCAATACTTAAACAAGATTCCATATGACACCATTGACTTTGATTACATGAACTTAAACCAATCAGCTCATGGTGACCGTGAATATGCTTACATTAATGCTCGTTTACAAAAGCATAACAAGATTGTTTATGGCTTCTGGGGTGATGAAGAAGTTCAAGAAGAAATTGCTGATTGGCAAAATGTTGCTGTTGCTTATAATGAAAGCTTCAACATTAAGATTGTCCGTTTCGGCGATACTATGCGGAACGTTGCTGTTACTGAAGGGGACAAGGTTGAAGCCCAGATGTTCCTTGGCTGGACAGTAGATTACTGGCCAGTAAGTGAATTAGTAGAATACGTTAACGGTATTAGTGAAGATGAAATCGATGCTGCTTATAAAGACCTTGAAAGTAAGTATGAAATGGTTCAAGGGGATAATACTAAGGAACATTATGAACATTCTGTTCGTTACCAACTCCGTGAATACCTTGCATTAAAGAAATTCATGGATGAAAAGGGCTACACTGGCTTTACTACTAATTTTGAAGATTTACACGGCTTAGAGGAACTACCTGGCTTAGCTGCGCAATTATTAATGCGTGATGGTTACGGCTTTGGTGCTGAAGGTGATTGGAAGTCTGCTGGAATGGACCGTTTGCTAAAGATTGCTGCTGACAATGTTGCCACAGCATTCATGGAAGACTACACGCTTGATTTACGGGCCGGTCACCAAGCAATTCTCGGTTCTCACATGCTTGAAGTTGATCCAACTATCGCTTCTGATAAGCCACGAGTTGAAGTTCACCCATTAGACATTGGGGGTAAAGATGACCCGGCACGATTAGTATTTACTGGTCGGGAAGGTAAAGCTGTTGATGTTACCCTGTCATACTTCAATGATGGCTACAAGGTTATTGGTTACTCTGTTGACTGTCATAAGCCAGAAGCAGAAACACCACACCTTCCAGTTGCTAAACAATTGTGGACGCCTACTGTTGGTCTTAAGGAAGGTGCAGAACGTTGGATGCACGCTGGTGGAGGTCACCATACAATCTTGAGTTTCAGCTTGAAGCCACAACAAATTAAGGACCTCTTTGAGATGTTAGATGTTAAAGTTGACTTTATTGAATAATAAGTTTCGTAGAAAAATATTCTAGTAGGAGAAATGGTTTTACTCGCTGACCTCGAGACGGGTATAACCATTTCTTTTTATCCTTAGCGGTAAGAAAGCTGGTTATAAAATGAAAACAGAAAAAGAAAAAATGCTAGCTGGGGAAGTGTTTAAGGTTTATGACCACCAGCTTGTTCATGAGCGTCAGTATGCACGCAAATTGGTTGAGCGATTTAATGCGATGGGGGAAGAAAATCCCGAAGCAAGTGAGCAGATAATTCGGCAATTATTCGGGCATGTCGGTAAAGGGTGTGAAGTGCATGCTCAGTTCAGATGCGACTACGGATATAATATCTATGTTGACGATGATTTCTTTGCAAATTATGATTGTGTAATGCTTGATGTTAGTCCAATCCATATTGGTAAGCATTGTTTGTTAGGTCCGCGTGTTCAGTTATATACGGTGAATCATCCGCTTGATCCCACGCTTCGGCGCAATGGCGCATACGGACAAAGCAAGGATATTACGATTGGCGATGATGTGTGGATTGGCGGCGGGGCGATTATTTGTCCAGGAGTTGTATTAGGTAATAATGTGATTGTTGGCGCTGGGAGCGTTGTTACTAAATCTTTTGGCGATAACGTCATAATTGCTGGTAATCCGGCACGGGTAGTCAAAAAGAATCCATATCAAGAATCGTAATAAAAAAATAACGTCCACAGCTCGATAAGCTTATGGACGTTATTTTTTAGTATTGGCTCTTCGTCAAGAAGTACTGATAGGAAAAATTGAATAAGATTGATCAAGCAGCTCGCACCTGGACCGTGTG
>NZ_RDBR01000061.1 GCF_009663775.1 Lactobacillus sp. 0.1XD8-4 | reverse complement strand
TTCGTTTTTTTATTTTAAATTTTAAAACAAAATAAGCACCGATGGTAGTTCATCAGTACTTAATATTGTAGAGCCTTAGTATTTAAGGTTATATTCATAGACTAAGGAAGGTTCTTTACCAACGCGGGTAAAATTATTTAGTTTATTAATGGTGGTCATCTCATCATCACTAAGCTTAAAATCGTAAATATCGAGATTTTGTTTAATTCGTAATTGATGAATAGACTTGGGAATAAAGGCAACACCGCTTTGAAGATGCCAGCGAAGGACAATTTGCGCAGTTGATTTGTTGTGATGAGCTGCAATTTTTTGCAGCGTAGGGTTATCTAAAATGGTTCCCCGCCCCAGTGGGCTCCAAGCCTGGGTCACAATGTTATGCTTCCGATCATATTCCACTAACGGTTGCTGGTTTAGGCGCGGGTGGCGTTCAATTTGGTTAATGACAGGCATTTCGTGTGCTTGAGTCGCTAAATATTGCAGGTGAATCATTTGATAATTGCTGACACCAATTGACCGTGTCAGCCCTTGCTTTTTAAGTTCTTCCAACGCTGCCCATGTATCGAAGAAGGCTCGTTCGATTGGCCAATGGATAAGGAGGAGGTTAACGTAATCGAGCCTTAATTTATGCAATGATTCTTTTACCGCGGAGATTGTTTGTTTAAATCCCTGATTGGGTTCAGATACTTTAGTTGTAATAAAAAGTTCTTTGCGCGGTAGATTAAGTTCTTGCAGTGCCTTTCCAACCTCGGCTTCGTTTTTGTATAGCTGGGCGGTATCGAATAATCGATAGCCAGCATCATAGGCATAACGGATGGCAGAGGTGATAGTGCTTTGATCCGTAATTTTGTATAAGCCAAAACCTTCTTGGGGCATTGTTTGACCGTCTGCAAGTTTTAATTGCGGTACTTTATTCATTTTAATTCTCCTCGTATTCTATAAATATATTCTAGCCTTCTAGTCACCGCATGATAACTGCTAATTGTCATTGGCTTTGGTAACAGGAGCGGTAGACTGTCCTTTAATGATGGCGGGAGCATAGGTTTTAGACTCAACATGTTCACCATCAATCATTTTTAGAATCATTTTTCCTGCATCTTCGCCCAGCTGTCGTTTAGGGTGGTTAGCTGTTGTTAAGCTTGGCGAAATAATTTGGGCCATTTCGTAATTATCAAAGCCGATCACTGAGATATCGTTAGGGACCCTTATCCCTTGTTTTTGTAGGTGGCTAATAATTCTGGTGGCTAACCGATCATTATAGCAGGCAATCGCAGTAATTTCTTGATTGCTATTCAGCATAATATCGACTTTTTTTATAATGCTTTCATAGGAATCACCGGATTGATACATAATAACATTTGATTTGGTAGTTGGGATCCCATAATCTTGGTAGGCTTTAATCATCCCTCCCATCCGGTCAACACCTTGCTGGTCATTAATTTGAAAAACGCCAAGAATATCAGAATGACCAAGGTCAAAGAGGTATTTTACTAATTCTTCTTCGGCTTCTTTATCTTTAGTTAAGAGCGACGGGAAGTCAAAACCGGGATAAGTTGAGTGAAAGAGAATTGTGGGAATCTGATATTTTTTTACTTGGCGGTATAAGTCAAGATTAGGATTAGGCATAGCACTTTCTGTTGGTTCGATGATTAAGCCGGCAATTTTTAAATCGAGCATGTTTAAAATTGTTTGGCGTTCACGGTGGTGGTCGTTAAGAGTGTTGCCAACGATTAGTGAATACCCTTGCTCTGTCACGATGCTGTCGATTCCCGAAATGATTGGGGGAAAAATATAATCAGCCATATGAGTGCTAATAACGCCAATAATTTTATTCTTTTCATTTTTTGACCAATCTCGTTGCCAATCCTGAACGAACATTCCACCACCTTGGATTCGGTAAATATAATGCTCGTTTTCAAGGTCACCAACAGCTCGCCTAATTGTATATCGTGATACGTCAAAACGTTTCATTAATGCGCTTTCGGTTGGCAGTTTTTCGTTAATTTGATATTTGCCATCGATAATTTCATTACGTAATGTTTGTTTTACGGTTTCGTACTTTACTTCCAATGCGCACAGCCCTCCCATCATTTAAATAATTGCAATAATAAAAATGCTTCATAATAATTAGCGGGGCTAACGCTTATGAAGCATTTGATTGATTTAATCTTAAAAACTAGAACCGACGCTTCTTTGGATCCTCAATCGGTTTATTGTCCAAATCGGTCCGTACTACTAAGACATCACAAATTGCTGTCCGGGTAACAAATTCGGTAACCGAACCGATTAAAATCCGTTCAACGGCGTTTAGCCCCGTAGCACCAATCATAATAAGGTCAGCACCCATTTCTTTAGGTACATCGCGGGCAATAATTGTCTTTGGAGCACCATATTCAATTGAATAGCTGGCATTATCAACACCATTCTTTTTAGCATAGTCAATATACTTATCAAGGGTCTTCTTTGCGGTGTCTGTTACTTGTTCAACCATTGAGGTATCAAAGCTTGAAATATTTTGGAATGCTCGGGTATCAACAACATGAAGAAGACGTAATTCAGTGTCAGCCCCATTCCGTTTTGCGACAGAAACTGCCTTCTTAAAAGCTAATTCAGCTTCTTTTGAACCGTCAACTGGAACTAAAATGTGTTTATATTCTTGTGCCATAATTTTAGTGCCCTCCTTAAATTATTTACCATTATTATACACTTTTCCGCTATTGAGCGTAAAGCTTTACTAGAACTTTACTTGCGATGATTTATCCGAAAATCGGCAGTGATTGCAAACGCCATTAAAGTTTCGCTTACACAGCCGATAATAACCATGATCACTAAGAATCCGGTACTGTCAGTCCATCCAGCAATAATACTTAAAATGCCGACAATGGTCATTACAATTCCCCAATTACGAAATTGGGGCGGAAGGTATTTATTTTTATTAGGGTCAAATACAAGGAAGGGCTTATGAATATGTGCAAGGAGGAAGACTCCTTCAAACAGGGCAATCAAGCCAAAAATAGTCATTAAAATTGATAACAGCATAAAATCGATCCCATCTATAATTTAGAAGTAAAAAAGCGTGGTAGTAAAAGACATCCTTACTATCACGCCGCCAGGTTATGTACGAAAACTCCGTTGGTGCCGTTAATTGTCATTCAGTGTTGACCTGTGTTTAAGACAGGTGGGACACGGCTGCCTAATATTCAACTACCAAGTGTAAAGGCATGTTGTCCAAAAGGCGATGCACTAGTCCCAAAGTAATAAGACTGTAAGGCAAACCTGCGTTTAGACAACGCGTACACTACAGAATTTTCATCTTTAATAATAGCATCTTTGATTAATTGGTGCAATTATTTGCGCGGATGGTGCTGTCCATTAAGGTTTTGCCGCTGTGCTTGCCGTAATTGCCAGTATTGACGGCCGAGACTGGCTTCAAACCGGCCGTTGTTTTTTGGCTGATAGTATTGGGCATCCTTGATTCGGTCAGGAAGGTATTGTTGAGCAACCCAATCTTGGGGATGGTCATGGGGAAAATCATAGTCAATCCCATGACCAAGTTTAGCAGCACCCTTATAGTGAGCGTCTTTGAGGTGGTCTGGGACATCGCCAAATCCACCTTGACGAACTTGGGATAGCGCTTCGTCAATTGCTGTAATTCCAGAATTTGATTTGGGAGATAAGCACAGCTCGATTACAGCATCAGCTAATGGAATTCTTGCTTCTGGCAAACCGACTCGTTCTGCTGCTTGAATTGCAGTAACCGCTCGTTGAACAGCCGGCATGTTTGCTAAGCCGATATCTTCGTAGGCAGTAACCATTAAACGCCGTGCAATGATAGTAAGATCGCCGGCTTCAATGAGGCGTGCAAGATAATGGAGCGCTGCGTCCGTATCAGAACCACGAATTGATTTTTGAAATGCTGAAATAACGTTATAATGGGCATCACCATCTTTATCAGCAGACAAGGCTTTTTTCTGCACGCTTTCTTCAATAATCGGTAATGTAAGATATATTTTGCCATCGGCGCTTGGATCAGTTGACTTAGCAGCTAATTCGAGGCCATTTAGTGCGCTGCGCAAGTCGCCATTAGTTGCGTTGACTAATTGTTCTTTAGCATTTTCTTCCAGAACAATTGGCAATTTACCAAGGCCGCGCTCCTTATCCGTTAAGGCGCGCTCAATAGCGATCATCATCTCTTCACTTGATAGGCGGTGAACAGGGAAAATTTGCGTCCGACTGCGGATTGCAGGATTAATGCTAATATAGGGATTTTCGGTGGTTGCACCAATAAGAACAATTCGACCGCTTTCAAGGTGCGGAAGAAGAAAATCTTGTTTAACCTTATCTAAACGATGAATTTCATCGAGCAATAAGATTACGGTTCCGCTCATTTTTGCTTCTTCGGCGACGATTTGCAGGTCTTTTTTCGTATCGGTAGCTGCGTTTAATTTCCGAAAGGCATACTTAGTCGAGCCGGCAATTGCACTAGCGATACTTGTTTTTCCTGTTCCTGGTGGTCCGTAAAGAATCATTGATGAGAGCATTTTAGCTTTAACCATTCGTGAAATTATTTTTCCTGGACCGACAAGATGAGATTGACCAACAACTTCATCAAGGGTTCGTGGGCGCATTCGATAAGCAAGTGGTTGTTGCATAAACTAGCTTCGTTCCTTTCTATGGAAGAGTCGATGGAAAAATCCTTGGTGAGGCAGTGAGGTTGTTTTTGAGTTATGCGATGAATTAGCTAAATTAGGATAGCGTTTTTGGACGTCAACGGGTGACTGATACACAGCGGTTTTAGCGGCAACGACAACAGCCAATGCTGCAGGATCGGTTTTATATTCAGGATCGGTCTTTAATGTAAAGCGGGCATTAGCATGGGTAGCTGTTTGAATATATGGACGAATTTCATCTTGAGATAAGTTACCGTTGATAAATACTAAGCTGCCAATCCCCCGCGCTAATTCAGCGGTTAAGGCCTTGGTCCAGTTTTGTTCTTTTAATTCCTGCACACTGATTGTAAGGCAGACCCGTTCGCGAAATGTACCGAGATATTTCCGCTGTTCATCTGGCTTGATCTTTGGTGTTCCGTAAATCGCATTATCAATTCGCTGTTGAGCCGCACTCTTTTCTTGTTCTGACATATCGCATACCTCCTTATCATGCAATTGTAACACGAAATTGCAGACCGTTATTTCTTGATAATTGTATAAAATTTGTTATATGATGACTATGAAAGGGATAGAAAAGCAGGCTAAAGCATAAGGGAAGTGTTTATTATGTTTAGTGCAGTATTTTGGGTGTTGGCATTTTGGTTTATTGTTAACTTAGTATGGACAATTGCCCAACTGAACAATCGGTTAATGTCAAAAACATTCGCCTGGATTAATGTCGTTGCAGTAGTGATTGGTTTTTGGACTTACTATGCTGCAAGCAATGGTGGCGGTGGAGTTGCCCCGTGGTTCTTACTAATTAATTGGACCAATATCGTCTTAGCAATTTTTCAATTTTACAATGGCTATCGGCCACACCAATATAAGAAAAAGTCTTAATTAATGAAAGGGTACGTGACAGAAATCAGTTACGACTTTGTTTTACGCTCCCTGGCAAGTGTAAAAAGGCGCTAGCGTTCGGATTTCCGAATACTAGCGCCTCTTTGTGTACTATGCTGTTATATAAGGGTTTTACGATTGATTAGTCAAGGGTGATGGTTTATTTTACAATTTCACAAAATTCAATTGTTTCACTGTTAGGACCTTCAATATTGAAGAACTTGATTCCCTTGTCCCAGAAGTCTAAGTGTTGGACTTCGCTATCTTTTAATTTGAACCCTTCTGCCTTCGCAGCTTTAAAAGCAGCGTCTGCATCACTGGTGTTAAGCGAAATATGATTAATAGCACCTGTCTTATGAACGGCACCGTCACCAGTCCAAATTTCTAAAGTTAGGTGACCATATTGCATGAAGACGACTTCGTTTCCCTGGTCGTCAGTATCGAATTCACCTAACTTCTTAAATCCTAATTTTTCCCAAAAAGCAATGGTCTTTGTCATATCATCAGTTGGAATCCCGATGTGTTGTACGTCATCAAAGTAACCTGCTAAACTTTTGTTAAATGCCATGATAAATCACTCCTATATAATTTTAATTACCAATATCAAGTGCTTGGTGCTTTAACTTAGGGAAGATAAAGCGATCTGCCCAACCTGTAATGGCACCTTGAAAGGCTAAGGCAAATAAAGTACCTAAACCAAAGTTATAAATTCCGCCTTGCATAAAGGCAGCGATAATGGCCATAATTGTTGGTGGGATGTATGATAACCACATCGCAATCGTTGCATTACCATGACAGTAACGGAAACGAATGATTTGGAAAAGGTCATCAGCGGGGTGCAGCACAAGATTTACACGTTGGTAAATTGAGATGGCGGTTCCAATGAAAGCAACCCCTAAGAAGTTAATAAAAACATAGAGGATAACCATTGGTAAAGTAGTGGCATCGGGCATGATCCGATTAAAGATGTCAGAGAACCACTGGATAAAGATTGAGAATGGTAACATGAAAATAAAATTACCACCGATACGCCGCCAATCCCATTTGTGCATTAAAATCGCGTTGAGGACAGAAGTTAACATTCCTAGAACCATAAATGCCCAAAAAAGGTCATAGAGTTATTGCCTAAAACAGCGATCCCAAGGTTATTTTCAGCTGCTGTCCAGTAAGCAGAACCGAGGAATTGAGGATGAACATGTGAGCTTGTGACAAGTGTTAAAACGTTCCCCATTGAATTAATAACGATTGACAAGGCAAAAAATGCCCAACTAGCGGTTAATGAAAGCGTTCGTTCAGCAACTTGACCTTGTACTGGAACTTTTTCTTGCTCCATTTGTATTCTCCCTTCTAACTTAACCAATTGTCTGGTGAAGTTATTCACTTTCTCTTTACGATGAACTAATTTACAACTATCAAAAAAACTTGTCAAGCGCTTTATAAGTTGAATTGGTGCGTTTTATCATATACCAAAATTATTGAAACGATTTACTGAAAACGCCATCATCGACTGGCTATTACAAGTTAAAATCTAATTAGACCAATTTACTGAAAAAGCTTACAAAAAATTTTGAAAAGGGTGATAAAAGTGAAAATAATTATTGCGCCAGCACGAACGATGCAGGTAGATACAGACTCCTTACCATATCATGATTTACCACAGTTTTTAGGACAAACGAAGAAGATTTATCAATGGATGAAGACACTTTCTTATGATGAAGTGCACAAAGTTTGGGGAAATTGTAGTACGCGACTAGCAATGAAAAATTATCAATGGCTACATGAGATGAACTTAGAACGTCACTTAACACCAGCAATTATTGCTTTTACGGGATTGCAATATCAATATATGGCCCCTGATGTTTTCTCGGCAACGGGGTTAGATTATGTACAGCAGAACTTACGAATCTTATCAGGTTTTTATGGATTATTACGGCCCTTTGACGGCATTGTTCCATATCGGCTGGGGATGGGTGACAACGTATCATTTGATGGTTACGATAACCTTTATCAGTTTTGGGGGAATCGACTATATCAATCGCTTTATCGTAATAACAATCTAGTTCTTGATTTAGCATCAGTTGAATATGAAAAAGCGATTACCCCTTATTTGCGACCGGATGATCAGTTTATTAAGTGTATCTTTGGTGAAATGATTGACGGAAAAATTAAGCAAAAAGCGACTTTAGCAAAGATGGCCCGTGGCAATATGGTTCGTTATTTAGCTGAAAACCAAATTAAAACAATAGCGGGGGTTAAAAAGTTTAATGTTGGTGGTTACCGTTATCGTGATGATCTTTCGTCGCCATCTAGCCTTGTCTATGAATTAATTAAGTAGTGAGGGACGGATTGTTTGCTAATTATTTCATTCTGCATTATAAATTAATTAATTGAGTTGATATGACTAGTTAGTTGAAGTAGGTGAGGTGGATGGAAATGGCAGATAATTCTTTAGATAAAACAGGCGCAAATATTTTAATTGAAGCATTACAAAAAAACGGTATTAATCGATTATATGGCATCGTTGGAATTCCGGTGACCGACTTAGCACGACTCGCAGAACTGCGTGGAATGGAGTACTACGGCTTTAGGCGGGAAGATTCAGCAGTAAATGCGGCGGCTGCAGCAGGCTTTTTAACTCAAAAACCTGGAGTTGCATTGACGGTATCGGCCCCTGGCTTTTTAAATGGGTTAACAGCACTTGCTCAAGCAACAAAGAATTGTTTTCCTTTAATTATGATTTCAGGATCGTCTGCTAGAAGTGTTATTGACTTATCCCAAGGAGATTATGAAGGGCTCGATCAGTACAATATTGCTAAACCGTTTTGTAAGAAAGCATATCGGGTTGATCGTGCACAGGATATGGGACTGGCAGTAGCGCGTGCAATTCGGACTGCCGTTTCCGGTCGGCCAGGGGGAGTTTACCTCGATTTGCCAGCGGATACGATTGCTCAAGAGAATACCGAAAGTGGGCAAATTACACCGGGAATATATCAACTGGTTGATCCCGCTCCCCAACAGTTACCTAGTGATGAAGCTATTTCTCGCGCGATTGCAATTATTACTGAAGCCAAAAAGCCATTAATAATTCTTGGCAAAGGGGCAGCTTATGCCCGAACAGAAAAACAGGTACAAAAACTGATTAATAAGACTGCTATCCCGTTTTTGCCAATGTCAATGGCTAAAGGATTAGTGCCAGATAACAATAAGTATTCAGCAGCGGCCGCACGCTCGTTATCGCTAAAGAATGCGGATGTTGTAATTGTAATTGGGGCACGTCTAAACTGGATGCTTTCTTATGGGGATGCCCCCTTATTTAATCCTCATGCCAAATTTGTTCAACTTGACATTGATGCTACTCAATTTGATTCAGCACAAAAAATTGATGCTCCACTTCAGGGCGATCTGTGTTCAATTCTTAATAAGCTGGTTCCTAAACTGATTGCTAGCGGTTATCGCGCCAGTTCTGAATGGCTTGCACAAATTAATGCAGACAAGATCAAAAACGATGCCAAGTTTGCTAAACGGATTAATAGCGGTAAAACTAACCCATTATTTGGCTATTATGGGGCGATTGAGCCGATTGCCGATTATTTTCAAGCTAATCCGGATACTTATTTGGTAAGCGAGGGGGCCAATACTCTTGATATTAGTCGAAATTTAATTGGTATGCAGTTGCCACGTCATCGGCTAGATACTGGGACGTGGGGTGTAATGGGAGTTGGCCTTGGGTATGCGATTGCCACAGCGATTGAGACCGGTAAACATGTAGTTGCTCTTGAAGGCGATAGTGCAGTTGGATTTGATGGAATGGAGATTGAAACAATATGTCGCTATCACTTGCCAATTACTGTTGTTGTTATTAATAATGGCGGAATTTATAACGGGATTGGTCAAGTTGTGCCTAATCAACTTGGTCCAACAACGCTTAATCCGACTGCAAGGTATGACCTATTAGCTCAAGCATTTGGTGGAAATAATTATTTTGTAAGTAATTATGCTGACATGAAGGCCACTTTTAGCAAGGTTGTAGATTCAGGGAAACCAAGTGTTATTAATGTTCAGATTGCCCCATCAATGGGAAAAGAGTCGGGACATATTGGCAATCTAAATCCGCAATTAAATTTAGCACCATTAGAAAGAAAAGAAAGGACTGCTCATCATGAATAATAGTGCACCGTTAAAGGGAATTAAAGTTGTTGATTGGACGCAGGTTCAATCGGGACCTTCATGTACCCAATTATTAGCTTGGTTAGGGGCAGAAGTTATCAAAATTGAACGTACTAATACCGGTGATCCAACGCGGAATGAACTATTAGATATTAAAGATTCATGGAGTCTTTATTATTTACAGCTGAATGCAAATAAAAAGTCCTTAACGTTAGACATTAAAACCCCTGAAGGCAAGAAAATTATGTATGATTTGCTGAAAAAAGCAGATATTTTTGTTGAAAATATCAAACCTGGGGCAGCGACTAAGGCAGGCTTTGGTTGGGATAAGGTTCATCAGCTAAACCCTCGTTTAATTATGGCATCGTTAAAAGGGTTTAATAAGGGATCACGTTTTGCTAATGTAAAGGCTTTTGAACCAGTTGCCCAATCAGCTGGCGGTGCAGCTTCAGCAACTGGTTGGAATGAGGGTTCTGCTAATATCCCAACTCAATCAGCTGCTGCCTTAGGTGACTCTAATTCTGGCATGCATTTAACAATTGCCATTTTAGCAGCCCTCCTTCAACGAGAACACACTGGAGAAGGTACTTATGTTTATCAATCAATGCAAGATGCGGTGATTAACTTGTGTCGCATAAAATTACGTGACCAGCTTATTTTGGATAATCTCGGTGCGTTACCATACTATGCTGTCTATCCTAATTATCAGTGGGGCAAAGCAATTCCTCGTGCAGAAAATAGCGAAGGCGGTCAGGTTATTGGTTGGACCTATAAGGCAAAAGGCTGGGAAAATGATCCAAATGCTTATGTTTATATCGTTATTCAAAATAAAAATTCAAGCTGGGAAGCAATTGCTAATGTGATGGGGCATCCAGAATGGGCTACAGATGAGCGGTTTACGGATTGGCAACATCGTCAATTACACAAGCAAGAAATTTATCCCTTAATTGAGTCCTATACTAAACAATATGATAAGTATGAGTTAACTAAAAAATTAGGGGCGGCTGGTATTCCAGTTGGTCCAGTTCTTGATTGGCATGAATTGGCTAATGATCCTGATTTAAATAATGATGGAACGATTGTCGAGATTAATCAAGGAGGAAATAGGGGGACCTTTAAGACGGTCGGCATGCCGTTTACAATATCAAATTACCAGCCAACTTATAAACGAGCACCGGATTTAGGAGAAAATAACCAAGAAATATTATCTTCACTTGGTTATGATCCTCAACAAATTGCAGATCTTGTGGCAAAAGGCGTTATTTCTAAAGCAAAGACTCCGCATAATCCGCGAACAGAGGTTATTAAAGACGAATAAGGTTTAACTTAACACGGATGTAGTCGTGAAAATAAATTAATTAAATTATTATCATATAGTTCCTAAATATATTTATAACGTTATCTTAGGAAGACACCGATAAAAAAAGCTGACAGCTAATGTGAAGTGCCCTACAATTGTTAGACAAGAAATCTAATGATTGTGAGGCACTTTTTTGTATGACCAAATATAAACCAGA
>NZ_RDBR01000005.1 GCF_009663775.1 Lactobacillus sp. 0.1XD8-4 | reverse complement strand
TTTTTTCGTAAAAAAAATACCCCCTACATTTTTGTAGGAAGTATTTTTAGTCAACCATACCAGTTGACAGATATCCTAAAAAGAGATACTAACGACCATTTTCATTTATAAGACTATTAAAAACCAATGTTCTCCATTGATTCATCATTATGAATAAAGATAGCGCCACGATTTCCTGAGCGTGATGCCCAATCAGTGATCGGCGCACCATTAAAGAATAAGCGTTTAGCTTCAACCTCACCCATTACTGACTGATCAGTAAAAACCGTTACGCTACTCAAATCGGTATCAAGAGGGTAACCGGTCCGCGGATCAAGCAAGTGGTGATAACGACGACCATTTTTTATCAAGAAGCGCTCATAAATTCCTGACGTAACAGCGGAACATGCTGCTTCGCGAACTGTTGCCAGGTTCTCTCCCCGGTGGAGCTGCGGATCTTGAACACCGATAATCCACTGTCCGTCATCGCGCCGTGGTGAGTTACCAACGAAGAGGAGGTTACCGCCAAGATCAATAATCCCAGCCGGCACCCCTTCTGCTACCCAAAGGTCACGAATCCGATCAGCAATATAGCCCTTCGCAATACCGCCAAGGTCGAGCTCCATCCCCGGTTCTTCGAGGTAAACCGTCCGTGCATCCCGATCGAGCAGCACCTTATATGGGTCAATTAACCGCAACCGTTCCTTAATTTCCTTATCACTAGGAACACGCGCACCATTAAAGCCAATCTTCCAAAGCTTAACTAGCGGCCCAATCAATGCATTGAAGCCAAAGTTTTCACGACTGTACTTTACCGCCATTTCAACTAGGTCATAAGTTGTTTGCGACACCATTTTAGGTGTTTTCCCCGCACCATGGTTGACCGACATTACTTCTGATTGATCACGGTTAACCGTC
The DNA here is from genome assembly GCF_009663775.1 of Lactobacillus sp. 0.1XD8-4. Lineage (GTDB taxonomy): Bacteria > Bacillota > Bacilli > Lactobacillales > Lactobacillaceae > Limosilactobacillus > Limosilactobacillus walteri. Next base: position 56,100 of record NZ_RDBR01000005.1, on the reverse strand, counting down.
AGCTGGTCTTCGTAATGATCAATCAGATCCATCGACTTTTTCAGTAAAGCAAAATGGGCATTCCCAAAAATCGTCAAATTTATCCGTGTTCCTAATGCGTGGTGAGTCATCACGTGACGTTGCGCCATCAATTCTTTATTCATGATTAGTTTTCGGATGCTCCTGTCGTGGCATCGGCCTCTTCATCATTTGCATCAACGCTACCAGCATCAGAAGCCCCCGTTGTAGCGTCTGATTCAGCGGCATCAACAGTTGGGGCTAGCGCTGGCGTAGCAACCGTTGAACTCGTAGGCTCAGCGTTACCGTCATCACTAGATTCAGAGGCGCCAGTTGAAGCATCAACGCTTTCTTCTTCCGCGCCATCATTAGCTGGTTCATCATGCTTTGACGCACTGGTGTTGCCATCAGTTCCCCATGCGCCATTTTCAAAGAGGTTAAGGATATATTCGACACTACCAGTAAATTCAATCGTTCCTAGGTAGTGACCGTTAATATCACGCAAAGCATAGTATTGGATCAATGAACGGTGACCATTCATCCACAATGGGCGGGTAACAACGTCCTTTTCACCATTACGGAAGCTGTTGATGATCTTCATTACAGTTGGTACTGCCATTGGTGGGTGACATTCTTGAACAGTTTCACCAAGAGAAGCCACATTACGTACGTGCTCCCGATTTGGCTTATCAGAGAACCATGCAAAGTGGTCTGTACTATCGATTAAATCGATTTCAAACGGAATCGTACTAAAGATTTGTTGAACTTCTTTTAATGTCAAACGACCTGTTGGGAAGTTAATGTATGCTTCGCTGATCGTTGGTTGTTTAACGGACATATCCAGTCCCTCCTTATTAACTTTTTCAAAGATTTGAATATATTCCACAAAATGAGTAAAGCAGTCTTCAAGGTTGTCACGCATTTGTGGGTCGAGTAACCGGCCGTCCTTTGAGAATGAGTGACTAGCATTTCCAATCAAGACTTCATTTCCTGGTAAGAGGTTGGTATCACAATCGGGTGAAACCAAAATCTGGCGCATTTGAACCTGTGAACGGGCAGATGCTTGGCGACCGTATGATACCCCAACGACCATCGTTGGCTTATGAGATAAAACATTCGTGTGGTATGAAAGCCATTCAACAGCACTCTTTAAGGCTGCGGGAATTCCGTGGTCATATTCGGGCGTGGAAAAGATGACCCCGTCAGCGGCTTTCACCTTTTGCTTTAGTTTCCACACTTCTGTTTGTTCGGCAAGCGGAACATCGACACTAAAAGGAGGTAATTTACTAATTTCGTAAATCTCAATGTCTGCCATTTGCCGAAAATGCTTTTTCATGTACTTCAGTAAAATTCGATTGTAGGAGAATTTTGCGTTTGTACCGACTAATGCGAGAATTTTCATTGCTTACCCGCCTCCTTCTTTTCAGCAACCATCTGGTTAATTGCCTTGGCGTAGCGCTTAAACTCACGCACGCACTTTTCTAAGAAATGAATCGTCATCTCGTTGGTAATATTACCATTATCATCAATAATATTAGCAGCATCACTCATAAAGAATTCTTCGTTCTGGAAGATGTAGGCATTAACTCCGGGCGAAATCAAAATATCCCGTAATTGTACTTGCGACCGGGATGATCCTTGGTCATGAGTAGAAGCCCCAATAATCATCACTGGCTTATCCTCTAATGGGTGGACTTCATAAGATAACCATTCAACCACACTCTTTAATGCCGAAGTAATCGAATGGTTGTATTCTGGGCTGGCAATAATAACAGCATCGGCGCTTGAAACACGACGATCAATATCGGCAACAACCTCAGGAATCTTACCCTTATAATTTTCATTAAACATTGGTACTTGACGAATATCGATCACATCAATATCATCATCACTAAAATGACGGGCCATAAATTCTAGCAACATCCGGTTGTAAGAATGATTTGCGTTGGACCCGGCAATTGCAGCAATTTTCAAACGTGTCACTTCCTTTAAGTTATTTATGCAACATTTCACATTGTTATTCTACTATATTTTAACCGATTAAAAAACATATCATTAGTAATATGCATACTTATTAGATATTTTCATAAGATCTGATTATAAAAATGAACTATTTTAAAAACTTTAGTATAAATTCATCTTTTTCCAAATATCGAAAATAGCACCCGACATATCTGTATATTTATCCGGTATTAATTATCGATGTGTTAAAATATTAACCACATTACTATTAAAGAACGGAGAAATAATATGACGCAATCAAAACAACGTGAACAAGACGTTGATGTATGGGTAGGCAAAAGATTTCCGCTTACTATTCGGCGGCTTGGTGTCAATGGGCATGGAATTGGTTACTATAAACACAAAGTCTGCTTTGTTCCCGGTGCCTTGCCAAATGAAGTTGTGGTCGCTGAAGTAACGCGGGTTCTCCCCCGCTATCTCGAAGCAAAAATCCACCGTATTCGGAAAAAGAGTCGCTACCGGGTAACTCCTCGTGACGAATATGCCGATATTGCTGGTGGCTTCGAGCTGGAAAACCTTGCTTACCAGCAACAATTAAAGTTTAAGCGACAGGTCATTCTTGACAGCCTTGAAAAATTTCAGCCATATGGTTACCGAAACTATGAGGTTCGTCCTACTATCGCGGCCCCTGAACAATACGGCTATCGGAATAAGGCTCAATTCCAAGTAAGAATGGTCAACGGAAAAGTTGCAGCTGGCTTATACCAGCCCAATAGCCACACTCTTGTTGATATGGAAACGTGCGCGGTTCAGATGCCACGAACAATGGAGGTTGTCCGCGCAGTCGTTAAGATGATTGAGGACCTGCAAATCCCTGTCTACGATGAGCAACACAACAGTGGCATTATTAAAACCCTCGCTGTCCGCGAATCTTGGTCGACGGGTGAAGTACAGCTGACTTTCATTACTAATTCGGCTAAGCTTCCTCACAAGCGCGAATTACTCGCACGGATCGCTAAAGAGCTACCGGCAGTTGTGTCAGTAATGCAAAACGTCAATCCTGGTGACACCCCGCTTGTGTGGGGCGAGCAGATGATTCATCTCGCTGGTAAAGATTCAATTCTTGAAAGTCTGATGGGTCTTGACTTCAAACTTTCCGCGCGATCATTCTTGCAACTAAATCCCGAGCAAACAGAAGTCTTATATGAAGAAGCGGCAAATGCCCTCGAACTGGATAAAAACGATACATTGATTGATGCTTACGCTGGGATCGGTACAATTGGATTATCACTAGCGCCACGGGTACAGGCTGTCCGCGGAATGGAAATTATCCCCGAAGCAGTCGCGGATGCAAATGAAAATGCTAAGTTAAACGGGATTACTAATGCCCGCTATGAAGTTGGCAAGGCAGAGGAAGTCCTCCCCCAGTGGCAAAAAGAAGGGCTAAAATTCGATGCTCTTGTTGTCGATCCGCCACGAACCGGTCTTGATGATCAATTAATCAAACAAATTTTAAAGGTTAAGCCACGTAAATTCGCTTATGTTTCCTGTGGCATGGCATCGTTAGCACGAAACCTTCGACGGCTAACCAGCGTCTACCACGTTGACTATATCCAGCCAATCGATATGATGCCACAAACAGCCCGTTGTGAGGCCGTTGTTAAATTATCATTGCGGAAATAACTAGCTAGCCGTTGCGCTATGCCATATTGAGATAAAAAAGGTTGAGTTGATTGCTCAGCCTTTTTTAGTTATTTAAGATAGTTATTAATATTTTGGGCAGCATTCCTACCAGAATAAAACGCATATCCAACGCACGTTCCTGGCATATTTGGTCCATAAGTATCACCGACTAGTCCAGAAGCATCATTTCCAGCTGCATATAGTCCAGTAATTGGTTTGTAATCTGTATCTAGAACTTCATTTTGAGGCGTTACTTTCAACCCACCCATAGTACAAAAAGCACCGATATTCAGTTTAAATCCATAGAACGGTCCAGTTGTAACCCTTTGTAAATAATGAGGATCTTTTCCGAAATCACTATCAATTCCTTTATCAGCAAATTCATTATATTGGTTAATTGTTTGTTGGAAATTAGCTACTGGCACATGCATTTTTCTTGCGAGTTTTTCAATAGTGTCTGCTTTGAAAATAAATGACTTTTTATCAGCCACTGCTTGATCGAGTTCTGTTTGGAGCTTATCCATCTTTTGCCCACGACGAACGTAAATTCCTAACCCCATAAAATTCCCTTCACTCGCCATTTTATCAATTATTGACTGATCAAGGATACTATAGACTTGTGCTTGTGTGTAAAGAGCATTGCCTGCTAACGAAAAATTATAAACAACTTCTTCATTAACAAATCGTTCACCATTTTCATTCACCCATAAAAGTGGTTGTTGTCCAGCGGCTGTATTCATTTGGGATGACATCATCTTATATGATGGCTCTTTTTCATCCTTTAGATACCCACCAAATAACATTGCCATCCCCATCCCACTCTTTTGGGCACCAAGATGCCAAGCCATCTCAAGACCATCACCAGTTCCTTTTCCTGAATTCACAGGAACTAATCGACGTTCATCATAGCTAGTCTCTTCTTGAATTAAGTGTTGATTATTTAAATAGCCACCAGTTGCTAAAACAACCGCACGGGCGTTTACTTTATACCGTTCTTTAGTTCGATTGTCACGAAGCATTACTTCAAAATTGCCATCAGCTTTTTTAGTTAGATTGACTGCCCGAGTAAGGGTTAGAACTTCCCCACCGCCTTGTTCAAATCGTGGTTGAAGGGCATCATGAATAACGCTGAAGCCCATTCCTTTATAGATATGCCATGTAGCCTCGCCTGCTCCCATCGCTTGAACGCCTTCATATTCTACTCCTTGATCATGAAGCCATTGCACATTTTCGGCACTACTATTAATATAATTACGCCAAATTCGAGAATCAGCCTTATATTTAGAGTAGTTCACTTCTTCACTAAGCACATCAGTAGCCTTAATATCAATTCCCTTTTCTTTTTGTAAATATGAATTAATTGCAAATAACCCCTCAGTATAGTTGGTACTGCCTCCCGTAGTTCTTCCTTTCTCAAGCATTAGCACAGAATACCTGTCCTGAACTGCGGTGAGGCCAGCAGCCATTCCCGCTGCACCAGTTCCAACAACAACGACATCATAATATTTTTTCTTGCTTCTCATCGATTTCACCTTTTTCTTTTAGTTGTAATTTCATTATAATTACTTTGTGAAAGTGTTAATATGAGTAATAAGTTTGGTAGCCGTACTATTTTTGCGGGTAGGAGGATATTTAAATGGAAGTTGAACAGCTCAAAACATTTTTAGCCGTTGCGCAACTTGGTAGTTTTCAAAAAGTTGCTGACCAAAAATTCATCTCTCAGCGAACCGTATCGAAGCAAATGGTTAATTTAGAAAACGAATTAGGAGTAAAATTATTCTTTCGAGGTAGTAATAAAATTTCATTGACTAATGCTGGTATTTATTTTTCACAACAAGTAAACGAACTCATCAATCAATTAAATGACAGTGTTGTAAAATTACACGATATTACTAACAGCAATTTACAAAATCTCCGTGTAGGATACTTTTCACCATTCGAGGGACGGTTATTAGTAGCAAATATCAAAAAATATCAAACGGCAATGGTAGATCAACCAATTAATTTCCATGTTAGCGAAGCAAGTATTGAACACTTAATCGCCGATGTTACTCTTGGTATTCTTGATTGTGCTTATATTCTTGACTACGGAACACATGAACATTTAGCAAATACCGGTTTGAATAGTTTAAAGGTTGCAGAAGGTCAAATGGTTTTGGGAATTAGTAAAGATCACCCGCTTGCCGTTAAAAAGTCACTCTCAGCCGAGGATCTTATCGGTCAAACAATTTTGTATTACAGTAACGAAAACTCAACTTACCTCCAATCAGCATTTCTTGCGACACTACCTCATGATTACTCCTACAATATCCAGCGAATCGGAACGATTGAACAATTACAAACTCTTGTAGCGCTAAAACAGGCAATCGCATTTTATCCCGAAAGTTTACCTATATTTTCTAATGATTGGGTGATTTTTCGTCACCTTAATAGCCCTGCTAAACATTCATCTCAAAGTTATACGATTCAATTAATCTATCGTCCAGATAATAATATTAACGGTCTTCATAATTTCTGCCAATTTTTAGAAAAGCTTAATAACAATTAACGATTATTCGTTATTGAAAACGTTTACATATAAATAAAAGTTCCTTATAATAGAATTAACAATAAATTAGTGAAAGAGGCCCAAGCTATGAAGCCAACAATTAAAGATATTGCTCAACGGGCCAACGTTTCAACGGCCACTGTTTCCCGTGTCCTTTCAAAGAAGGAAAAATCTTATCGGCCTGAAACCGCGGCCAAAATTGAAGCGATTGCTAAGGAACTAGGTTATAAAAAGAATCTTGCCGCCGCTGAACTTGCTGCTAATAGCAGTAAGCTAATTGCGGTTATTTTAAATAATACTCAAACGAATTTTTCGAACGACATCATTGCTGCTATCCAAGCCGAAACCGACAGGGCAGGCTACCAGATGTTTATTCTTTATGCTGGAAATCACGATGCCCGCTTGCTCAACCAAGCAATCAGCGTTGCCCTTGAGCGACATGTTGCTGGCATTTTATTAGTCGCTACCTCCCTTGATGACCAAGCCGCCACGACATTAAGGGAAACCAGTACCCCTTGTCGCCTTATTTCAGTCTATGATGAAGATGATCCGCGCTATACCGATTTTAAATTTATTAGTTCAGATAATGAGCGCATCGGTTACTTGGCCGCCAAATACCTCATCGAACGCGGACACCGGCGAATCGGGCTGGCTGGAATCGACCATTCATCAACTGGTAAACAGCGACTACACGGCTATCAACGGGCAATGCGCGAGTATGGATTAATCCCCCAAAAGGACTGGGTTAAATATGGTGATTATAGCTTTGGTCCCCAGCAAAATATCTTAGGAGCACTCTACGATCAGAACCTTGATGCCATCATTACGGCAAGTGATATGGTTGCAGTTGGCGTGATTAGAGAAGCACGGTTGCTGGATATTCGTATTCCTGACGATCTTTCATTAATTAGTATTGACGGAACTTTTCTCTGTGATATTACAATTCCAACGATTACTAGCATTACCCAAAACTTCTATCAAATGGGATTAGCCGCGGTTAAAAGTCTTCTTAACGACCGTGGTTCAGAATTTATTTCCATCCAAGTAACTCCCCGGGATAGCGTCCGCAAAATTGCAACCAAGATTCCCTAATATCTAAACGAGGCAAGTTAGTTATTTCTCCCTTTCCTTTGTATACTGCGCAATAGAATTTTCAACTATATAGGAGCTTGATGTCACAAGCTCTCTTTTTTATTTATTTTTTGCAACCGGTTGCACAATTCAATTTTATCTGCTATATTATGCGTGTAAGAGCTTACATTAGCTCGAGAGCAATTATTATTTATTTTTTCGTTAGGAGTTGTTTGTAATGAGTCAGGACGAGTCCGTTGTACTTAATCAAGACAAAACTTCGACGAGTGGACTGCCGATCCTTCCAAAGAGCACAATTTGGATGATTAACTTTGGTTTCCTCGGGGTCCAAATCGCCTTTACGTTGCAAGGTTCACAAATGAGCCGGATTTTCCAAACGATTGGTGCCAATCCCAACAACTTAGGATGGTTCTTCTTACTACCACCACTTGCTGGTTTGATTGTTCAACCAATCATCGGTTATTATTCTGACCGTACCTGGGCACCAAAGCTCGGCGGTCGGCGGTTACCATATCTTTTCATCGGGATGATTATCGCCGTGATTGTGATGATCCTCTTGCCAAACTCTGGTAGTTTAGGCTTCGGCTATGGGTCATTTGCGGCTCTCTTGTTCGGGGCAATTACCGTGGCCTTCCTTGACCTTTCATCTAACATGGCCATGCAGCCATTTAAGATGATGGTCGGTGACATGGTTAATGACGATCAAAAGAGTTATGCATACGGTATCCAGAGTTTAATTTGTAACACTGGCGCTGTTTTAGCAGCGATTTTCCCCTTCCTCTTAACTTGGTGGGGTGTTTCAAACACTGCTAAGAAAGGTGTCGTTCCCCAATCGGTTGTCATTTCTTTCTATGTGGGTGCAGTGATTTTAGTTATTACTTGTCTCTTCACCATCTTCCGGGTTCACGAATACGATCCCGCAACTTATGCTCGTTATCACGGTATTTCTGAAGCTGATAATAAGGAAGGCGGTAACTGGTTCACCCTCTTGAAGCACGCGCCGAAAGTATTCTGGAATGTAGCATTAGTTCAATTCTTCTGCTGGTTCTCATTCCAATACCTCTCAACCTACGCTGTTGGTGCCATTGCTAAAAACGTCTGGGTAACGACTGATGCTTCTTCGGCTGCCTACCAAGCCGCGGGTAACTGGTACGGGGTTATGACTGCTGTTCAATCAATTGCTGCTGTTATTTGGTCATATGTCCTTGCCAAGGTACCAAACGATCACCATAAGGCTGGATATTCGCTTAGCTTATTACTTGGTGCCATCGGTTATACTTCAATTTTCTTCATTCATTCGCAAAACGCCCTCATCTTCTCATTTACCTTGATTGGGATTGCATGGGCTGCAATGAATACCTACCCATTAACAATGGTTACCAACGCCCTTTCTGGTAAGCACATGGGAACTTATCTTGGACTGTTCAATGGTTCAATCTGTGTTCCCCAAATGGTTGCTTCCCTGCTTAGTTTTGGTTTATTCCCCTTACTTGGCAGTTCCCAAGTAAACATGATGCTTATCACTGGAATCTCTGCTCTCCTGGGAGCCATTGCAGTTCTCTTTATCAAGGAAACTTACGCTGAATAAAATATCTTCAATCGGACAGTGAGCGTGTCAGAAGTCATTTATGGCTTTCTGGTCCACTCGCTGCCTTTTTATTTCATAATCAATTTTCAAATTCACGCTAACCACTTAAGCAATATTATTGGCAAGCAATTTCAGCTATGATACATTACGTCCATAAGTCTCCACGGATAGTCCCTGTAAAGAACCGCATAAAATGTTAGAAGGAAGATGTAATAATGCAAAAAATATTAGTTGTTGAGACCAACCAAGCTACTTACGGGAAAAAAGCAACGCCCACAGGATTATGGCTAGGTGAAACGACCGAATTTGTTTTAAAAATGCACGAGGCCGGATATCAAGTTGACTATGTTAGTCCCCAAGGCGGCTATGTACCGGTTGATCCGCGTAGTTTAAAGTACGCTAATAAAGAAAGTATCCGGTTATATCAAAGCCGCGACTTTGAACGTCGTGCGTTAGCCGAAACCCATAATCCAGCCGAATTAACTGCCGAGGATTATCATGCTATTTACTATGCTGGCGGCCACGGCGCGATGTGGGACTTTGTAAATAACCAGCCGCTCCAACAATTAGCCGAAAAAATTTATCGTAATGGGGGCTATATTAGCTCAGTCTGTCATGGAATTGCAGGATTATTTAATTTACGATTGCCTAATGGAAATTTCTTAATCAAGGGCCGGCAAATCACTGGATTTACAACGACCGAAGAAATGCTCGCTGGAAAATATCAAGTAGTTCCCTTCCTAAACCAACCGATGGCTACGAAGCGCGGGGCACAGTTTGTAAAAAAACACGCTTATTCCAGCTTTGTCGTCCAAGACGGTCGCCTAATCACGGGGCAGAACCCCTTTTCTGCGCAGGCGGTAGCTGAAAAACTACTACATGAAATCAAGCCAGCTAGTACAACAGGTACGAAGGATAAATAAGGCTCCCGATTTGATAAGCATCTCTTTTGCCATTTCATTTACTTAAAAAGCTACTCAATCACGGCGGTTAATCGCAACCATTGAGTAGCTTTTTTCGATATTTATGTTTTTTAAGGAGAAATTCAACTAGACTACTATCCTTCTTTTACGGTAACCCCTTCGTGAATCGTTTGAACGGCAAGAGCCCCGATTAAAAGTGAAATCCCGCCAAGTAAGAGCATCATTGGTTGATTATGACCAACGAGCGGGAAGAGGAAGAAACTGCAAAGGGAGGCAATGATTTGCGGGACACAGATACCAACATTGAAGAGTCCCAAGTAGGCCCCTTCGTTTTTACCATTTAATGATGAGGTAAGCAGGGTAAATGGAATCGTGTTGATACTGAAGTTACCAATCCCAAACATAATCATGGCAATAATTGAGGTTGTCTTAGTAGTGACAAAAGTCATCCAGATCAGCCCCAGACCACCAATAATCATCCCAAAAGTATACCATTTCTTCCGAGAACCAGCCTTAGCGTGAGCATAAATTAACCCCCAGATAATGCCGGCAATACTGTAAACCGCGGTCAAAATCCCGTACCAGTTACCCGCAGCTTGATAACCTGCAGAGGTGACATCTGAAGTATGCCAGATATTCCGTGCACAGGTTCCGGTCGTGTAAGTCCACACATACATAATGGCAAACCAACTGAATAATTGCACAAGGTTAATTTCCCAGAATGCCCGTGGCGCGGTTTTAACTAGCTTCCAAAGACTAACCGACTTCTTACGGTCGTCCGGATCGATATGGTGGTACTTGGCATAAGTATCAGGGTCATATTCTTTGACGTTAAAGACCGTCCATAAACCAGTAAATAATAAAACAGCTGCCGCACAGAGATATGACCAGATAACAGTATTAGGCACCACCCCTCTTTTCGCTGTATTCGACATCCCAAACATTGTAAAAATGAATGGTAAGATCGTCGCTAAAATTCCTCCGCCGTTGGAGAATACTTGTTGCCAGGACCACGCAAAGTTCTTTTGCTTATTGTTTACCATATCCCCAACGATCATCCGTGACGGCTGCATACAAATATTACTAAATAAGTCCATTAAACAAACGGCAGTCGCAGCGTAGATCATTGCGGCCATTGACCCATAACCAAAGCCAAGGGAGCCAGAGAATGGCAGCATAATCAAAACTAATGCGGCAATCGGCGTCCCGAAGAGAAGATAGGGTAATCGCCGACCAAAACGGTTCCATGTCCGGTCTGACATCTTTCCCATGATTGGCTGAACAATCATCCCCATTAATGGCGGAAAGATAAAGAAGAAACCAAGATTATTCGGATTAGCACCGATGGTTTGGCAAATTCGGCTCATTTGCGAGCTTTGGAGGGAAAATGCCATATTGATCCCTAAGAATGCAAAAGTAATCGCAAATAGTTCTTTCTTCGGTAAGTCTGGCATCCCCGTATCAAGGTCAACTTGTTTCGTCTCTGCTTTTTGATTTGTTTTTGAAATTGGTTTATCCATCACCGTTCATCTCCACTCTAAAATTGATAAACTTTTGCTTCATATGGACGAATAGTATCGTGTTGGTCATCTTCATAATTACTAATTAACAGTTTGGCATCACTAGGAACATCATATTGGCGGGTAACAGTTTCATCAGTGTAGTTTAAGATAACAAGCAGCGTTGTTTCATCGTTTTGCCGAGTGTAAGCAAAGATTTGTTCATCATCTTCATTACCCGCTACAAGCGCATATTTACCATTAGTGATAACCGGCATCGTGTGCCGCAATTCAATTAACTTTTGGTAGTAATAGAAGATAGAGTTTTTATCCGCCAACGCATTCTTAACATTGATTTGCTTGTAATTAGGATTAACCTTTTCCCACGGTGTGTGGTCAGAAAAACCAGCATACTCACTATCATCCCATTGCATCGGGGTCCGGGCATTATCACGAGAATGGATGGCAATATACTTCATCATCGTATCGCCATCAAGCAGGTGTTGATCATCGACCAGCTGATGGTAAGCATTAATTGATTCGAGATCAACATAATCTTCGAGCTTCGGGAAGTAAGCATTAGTCATCCCAATTTCTTCACCCTCATAAATATATGGGGTTCCTTGCATCATATGCGTCATTGTTGCCAGCATTTTTGCCGATTTGACACGAAATTCTTCTGTCTTATCATTACCAAAACGGGATACTACCCGTGGCTGGTCATGGTTGTTCCAATAAAGAGAGTTCCAAGCCTTACCATATAGCTTTTCTTGCCATTTCGTTAAGTTAGCCCGTAAGTCCTTTAAGCTTGTTTTCCGATCATCCCATTTACCTAATGCTGGGTTAGGATTGCCATCGAGACCCATGTGTTCAAACTGGAAAATCATGTTCAATTCTTTGTTATCCAGGCTAGCGTATTTTTCGGCATCTGCTGGCGTGGCACCAGGAGTCTCACCAACCGTAACCATCTTGTGCTTGCTCATGACGTTGCGGTTCATCTCTTGTAAGAATTCGTGGATTCGATGACCATTAGAAACTAATGGTTCAACATTGGCATATTTCTCATCACCGCTCTTCTCAGCATCAGGCAACCCCGTCGGCTTAGAAATCAAATTGATAACGTCCATTCGGAAGCCATCAACTCCTTTGGCGGCCCACCAATTCATCATATCGTAAACCGAATGACGGACCTGTGGATTTTCCCAGTTCAAGTCCGGCTGCTCTGGCGCAAAAAGGTGCAGGTAATATTGCCCAGATTCATCATCGTATTTCCAAGCTGCTCCTGAGAAGTAAGATCCCCAGTTATTAGGCTCTTTGCCATCTTTACCGTCGCGCCAAATATAATAATCACGGTATGGATTATCTTTGCCCTTTCGTGATTCCTTAAACCAATTGTGCTGGTCAGAAGTGTGATTAACAACCAAATCCATGACCAACTTCATTCCGCGTTTGTGAATTCCATCAATCAATTCTTGAAAATCATCCATATTCCCTAGTGTGGGGTTAATTGCTTCATAATTGCTAATATCGTACCCATTATCAACTTGTGGCGATTCGTAAATCGGGTTTAGCCAGATGACGTCTACTCCCAGCTTTTTAATGTAATCAAGATGGTTAATAATTCCGCGCAGGTCTCCAACTCCATCATGGTTGGTATCTTGAAAGCTCTTCGGGTAAATTTGATAAACGACTGACTTATTCCACCAGTGATTATTTTCCATAAAACAAAACCTCTCTCCATAAAATTACACAATTTTCAGTTAAATTTTTAAATGTAAACGTTTACTTAAATACATTTAAATATTAACACCATTATTTTTAATTGCAACAATTTTATGTAAACGATTACATTTTAGTAAAATAAAACAGCTTGGATCATCACTAACTGCGTTGATCCAAGCTATTTTTTAAAATCGACGTAAGTGGCGCATGGTGTGACCAGTCCGACCATTAGACTGGAACCGATTTTGCCGCCGTGGTGGTCGCCGTGCTGGTTTCGGCAAAGGCGCCCCCGCAGGTTCTGCTGGGGATTTCGATACCGGGGATGGTTCTTCTTCAACCGTTACCTCTTTAACTTCCAAATCCACCGCTTCCGATTGATCTTCTTCCGCAGAATGAGGTGTTGGGATTGGACGATCTTCCTGCGGTGATTCTAACTCAGCTAGCTCCTCTTCATTTGCCGATGTCTCTTCTTCTGCACTTACTTGCTCTTCGCTAACTGGGATATCAAAGGAAATTGATAGGTCATCCGCCCCAATCGGCTCTGCTGATTCTGAAGCTGGGGATGGTTCTTCTCCCCCATCACCGCTATCTTCCGGCTCGTTTTCTTTATTTGTCGACTCATCAAAAGAAACAATGTACGCTGAGGAATTAGGCTCTTCCGCCGTTGGCTCCTCTTCAACAGGCGTTTCATCCGCAATCTCGTCCTCATCTGTTACAGCTGGTTCTTCACTCTCATTTCCGGCCGAAGGGGTTGCTTCTGCATTTGCTGAATCCGGAGCAAAGTCATCCATTGCCGTAAAATCGAGGTTCTCATTTTCAACGGCTGCCATTTCTGGTGATTCAGTTACTGCTTCATCGATTGAAGCAGCGGTTTTCTGTTCTGGTTCCTCATGTACCTCGCTAAACGTTTGCTCATAGCCTTCTTTAGGCACCGCCTGACCTTCAACAGTCATTGAAACCCCCGTTGCCATCGCAGCCGTAGAATTACTCATATAAACATTTTGTTGGTCTACCCCAAATAACCGTGCGCGCAACCGAACATCACCATCGAGCTCATCGTTATATTGACCAATCACCTTAATAATATAGGAATCATTGGTGTTTTTAGCAGCAAAATTTAAACGCATTTTGTTATCCGCAAACGACATTGTCAACGGGGTATCAACAAGGTGATCCCCTTCAACGACTGGAAAGCGGTTCGTAATTTCACGCAATCGTTGGAGATTAACGCCATACGATTGTGGAAGCTTGAGCCCATGTGAATTTTGATAAATCTCAATCCGCATGGTTGATGGCTTAACGATTGCATTTGATAATTCTTCAACCATCTCACTTGTATTAAAAACAATATAAGCGTGGTTAAGTTCTTTTTGCCCCGTATTAACATAAATTAAATCAGTAAAAAGATGCTGATCTTGGTCGAAACTCATCATTCGGCTAGAAATCCCTAAAAACATATCATTACCGAGGTCTGGATAGTCAACATCAATAGTAAAATCTTTGCGATAATCATCGATGCTGATAAAGCAAGCCAAACCAAATTCGTTTTCCGGCGTTGTTTGCGGATCGATTGCTAGTTCGCCCTTTATCTCACCCGTGATTTTGCGATGCTCCGTGACATAATTAGTAAATGTATATACCAATTGGTGCTTTGCAGGATGATACTCGCCCATCGCGATTACAACCCCATCCTGATCCGCAAAATCCGCAATTGGTTTTTGCGGGTGACCATTAGGAGCAATAATTAAATTAGGAGATAACTGGACGATAAACTGGTCAGCTGGTCGAACATCTTTAGCAACAGTAAACCGAACATGCCATTTAACCGTGTCACCACGTGTTGGGTCGAGGAAGAAATCTGACTGGGTGTCAATCTTAACATTATGCAAAATGTGCCCATCTTCATAAAATGAGCCAAATTCAACTTGTTCTTGTGGCGTTACTGACGCTGTTTGGCGTTCCTCACGCTCTTCAACCTGGTGGTATGCTGTCTCAACCGGTTCTTCAGTTTCCTCTAAGCTTTGTGCAACCAGCATTAATACCGCGCATGAATTAGGAGTAAAGAATCCAGCGCGCAAATTAAGTAATCCATAATAAAAATTCATTGCTTGATAATTGTCCATTTTTCTGCCCTCATTCTCCATCTTTTGATTATCATCAGATAACCGTTAAAGGCTTCAAAACCATTTAATCACTTTATTTTGTATCCTTTTTCTTATATTATACCTAAATTTAAATTAAATAGATGATAACTGTTGCCATTGTTGCCAAGTTTTTTCCGCTGATAACTTGTCACGATGCTCATAAGCACCGTCACTTAAACCTTGCAACTCCTTTTGATCACGCAACAATCGAATAACTGTCTGGATAAATCGGCTTTGGTCATTTAATGGTATTAGTTCCCCATTTTGTCCAGACGTTACCATTTCTGCTGGCCCATAAAGATAATCATATGACACTACCGGCACACCATGGTTCAATGCTTCTCCAATTGCCAACGGCTGCGCGTCTATCCGACTCGTATCAACAAATAATTGTGCCTGGTCATAGGCTTCTGCCAATTGAACTTGATAACCAGCAAAATCAACTACACCTTCTAACCCCATCTTCTTAACTTGCTTTTTATAATTATCAACGTCTTCGGCAGTTCCATACCCGTATAACGTCAGTTTACTTACTGGAACCTGTTGGTGAACTTGGGCAAAGATATTAATTAGTTGATTAATTTGCTTATCTTCACCTAGCCGCCCAACGTAAATCAACTGCCCCGGCGTCCGTTGAGTCATTGCGATCCGCTGCGCTTCAGTTGTTAGCGGTATACCATTGATAACATAGATCGGCAATGCATTGTTGATTTGGCGTTTTAATACTGTTGCTTGCTTGGCGGTCATTACAATAATCCCATCCCACTTGTCGACAGCAGTCGTTACCGGATCGACTAGCATCGAATTTAGCGGACCGTTTAACAAGTTTTGACCATCATTTACTTGGTTCATTGGCAGCCATAAAAATTTCTTAGCAGCAGTCGTCATCTCTTGTACTGGTTTGATAGCAACAGCCGGACGGTCAGCAATAAAGATGTTATTGGCCCCATTTTCCTTATTCAGCTCATCAAGGAAGAAAGTAAAGAGATCTTCAAGTGTATCAAAGAATCGATCTTTCCCTTTATAATTACGAAGGACATTCAAAGAGTTAATCGGCGTATTTTCCACCGACTTCACAAAATAACGTTCAAGGTACACTTGCTGATCTGGCCGATAGTAACGCGCATAATACATCTGCCCATCTTCGCCAAAGAACTCATCAACAGCTTTATAGCCGCGAATATCATATTTCTGACGCAGTGTCATATTGCCCGCAATATCAAAGTAGTCAACATGGTTTACCTGGCCAACGGTTCCCGCCGCAAAATGGACTTCGCAGACAAGACGGTCGCCATCTTTAACTTCCCGATAATTATTTCCTGTTCCAACTTGATAGTCAATCGGAAGCTCGAGATCTTCAGTATGAAATTTTTTGCCTTGATAGTCTGTTGTCTGTGCAAAAAAATCATACATATTAACAAGTTGGTCGTCATCCAAGTTGAATTTTTTTATCGTTTCATGCAGCACTAAGTCAAAATCGCGAGTCACTAATTTTGCTGGGGCATCATATTTTTTAAACAGCGCTAATCGCTTAATTTCAGCGTGCTCAACACTTGAATTGCTGCTTAGTAAATACTGATTTACAAAAAAGTACATTACTCTTCCTCCTTAGCCTGCATGTCACCAATAAGCTCATCCCACAGCTTCATCACATTTGGCTCCGAATATCGCTTACTGTCTTCATATGCATGCGCGCTCATTTCCGCTAACCGTTCTTGATCGTTTAAGAGACTAATAATTGCTTGTGCTAAGCCATCAATATCACCATTTTGAGTCAATAATCCGTCCTGCTGGTCAATGATTACATCTGACGGACCATACTTAATATCATTAGCAATAATCGGTAAGCCATGCGACTGTGCCTCAACTAATGATAATGGTAATCCTTCCGCACGGCTAGGCAAGATCAACAATTGAGCGTCTTCATAGACGGAATTAACATCATCCGTATAGCCATGAAATGTAACTGAGTGGCTAATTTGTTCATCTTTTACCATTTTATTAAGCGTTTTGTCGAAATTATCATTAGCATAACCCCAAAAATCCAATTTAGCATCTGGAACAGCTGCTAGAACCTGTGGCCAAGCCTTTAACAAGTGGTCTTGCTGTTTCTCCGGTGACAACCGGGCAACCATTACCACTTGCTTTGGCGAACGCTTCTTAAACGAGACATGTTTTTTATTAATAACATTGGCAGGGACAATTGGTCCTGGAATCCGATAGACCTTGACACCAAGTTTGCCAAACCGCTCAATAACGTCCTGTTGCTGCTGTGGTGTTAATGTAATAACGCCATCCCAGTCGTGCAGATGTTTTAATCCCCAATCATAGTTATAATTAAGCGGCGAATGCAGCATATCAGTCGGGTTATTAACATGGTCATTATGAAGCTGTAATACTCGGAAAACGCGGTGTTCCATGTGTAACACCGCCCAACCAAGCTCATAAACCCGATCAACTACCAGCCCCACTGGACTTGATCCGCAAATCTGCTTGTCAGTTACTAATTCATCTAAGAAGAACCGGGTTAAGTGATCAAAATCATTGAAGTGATAATCGTGACCATGGTAATTAAAGAGGTGGTAAGTCTTGATTTCTTTGCCCCGTTTATTTTGTTGGTGCGAAAGCTGAATTGCCAGCGACCCATCTGGCCGGTAATAATTTTCCGTTGCCATCTTGCCTTCCCAGTCGTATAATTGCTCAACAGAAATGAAGCCACGGCTATCAAACCAGCTAACTTTTAATAGCTTGCCATAGTGATCAAAGTATTGTAAATTGATCACTCGCCGATCGGCATCGCTTCGTCGACGAACATAGAGGATCCGCTTGCCGTTTTGATAATAATTATAGTTAATACCATCTGCTTTTCGCTCCCACCGTGGATTAACCGGAATATCTTTGATTCGAATATCTTTTTGCGGGACGTTACAGGCATTTTGAAAGTAATCAAATAAATTTATAAAATTTTTATCATCGATCCCTGCCTCAGCTGTGACAAGGTGTAGTTCATTTGAATATTGTCGTGTCACAATTCTAGCTGGTTGGTCATATTTTTCAAACAGGTGCAGGCGTTTAATTTGCGCGTGTTCGATCCCTGATTTATTTCGTTGGATATTATCGTTTAAGAAAAACAGCATCCCCAAGGTCCCCTTTCGTGGTTATCAATTTGAGTTTAACATATATTTGTTAATATTCCTTGAAAGCTTGACCAGTGTTTCCTATCACTCCTGCAATGTGTTAATATTAATATTTAATAGAAAGAAGTGGACGAGATATGCAAAACCCATTTGGTAATAACAATAATAATGATAACCAAAATCCGTTTAATTTAAACAATCTCCCCCTCCCACCAAACTACGCAAAAATCGTTAATGACCAGGGGGATATCCGAATAGCCAAAGTCGGTTTTTCATGGACAACTCTTTGGTTTGGCCCGCTACCAGCCCTATTTCGTGCTGATTATTACAACTTTATATTAATGATTGTCCTCGACATTGATTATGCCCTAGTTGTGATGTTTTTTGGGCTTAATAATCTCTTACAATTTCCATGGCCGTCAATCTTTTTCGGCTTTTTCTACAATATGATGTACTTCCGCCACTTATTTAACAAGGGTTACCGCCCCGCTGACCAGCGTTCCCGTGAATTGCTGACCAGGGCACGGTATTGGAAAGAATAAAATAAAATCGTCCAGTGAACATTAGTAAATGTTTGCTGGACGATTTTGTATTTTAGAACGCTATTGCTAGTCTAAATATGTCTTATAAATTTGAATTAACTCAATTGGCGATTTAGCTTGAACCAAGCCGGCAATTGACTTAATCTCATTGATACTCAGTGAATCAGGAGCCTCACCCCATAGCATCAATAAATTAACAATCGTATTAATATAAAGCGTTTTAATAAACGAAAATGGAATCGGCGACTTAGCATTTGCTTTCTTAATGTCAATGTCGCCAAATAAATATGGCAATCGGGCGTCAAATTCATCATTTGCGACCTTAACAATTATTTGATAAAACTGCATATCCCTGTTTGACGAAAGCAGGTTTGATAAAAAATGCTTATTTTCATTACAAAATGCTAATGTTTGATTAAAGGCAACGCTAGCCAAATCGATAATCTCATTCGCATCAGGTAAATGACCAACATTTTTTAATTCCTCACGATCTGCTTGTAAGGCTTGGCGCAGCCCGCTTAAAAGATCATTTTCAATTTCTCGGAGAAGATCATGCTTATTTTGATAATAATTATAGAATGTCTTCTTACTGACTTCCGCACTATTTACAATATCATTTGTTGTACATTCTGATAATTTTTTAGTATCTAGAACGGTAATAAATCCTTCTTTTATTCGATTTAATGTATTGATTTTACGAATATCCATCTTTTATCCCCTAACTAAATCTAATTAATTTTAAGTCACTACAATCAGTTAATTAAATAACACTCTTATTAAACAAAGTATATCCTTAGTAACAGTTTTACACGAATCGTGTATAATGTCCAGAAACTATTAACAACTGATAAATCAACTGTTAAAATTGCAGACGAATTGAAGTTTTAACATCAAAAACAATCTACGAAGAAATTGACCTATACCTTACATATTTTCAATTCCTTATCTTTTTCTCATTTTAATAAGGATTAAAATGTACAATAAACTCCCAATCAAGGTTTTTGCTTTTCTTCACGGGTGGTGCCACGATTGTCTTTTAGGTGTCTGCTTCAATTAATCTGATGTTTCTTTTTGGTAGGAGATAAATGTGCGGTATCAACTACCTATATTCCCTAAAAACATCATTAATCAAGATAAAAAACACTCAACAATTTGTGCAGTTTGTTGAGCGTTTTTTAGTTATTTAATATTTTCTGCTCGTTCTCGACGGGTTAGCCAAAATAAAATTAATGGTAAAATCACAAAGCCAAAGAACATCCCAAATATTGCAAACCAATTCGGCACAAGATGTCCCGCCTGCTTAATGCTAAACTCACTTACCCAGTCATAACGAAGCAAAAGAAAAGCAGTAATCACAACTGACAAGGCTGGTAAAACAACATCAGTAAAAAGATCCTTATGGGCTGGTAAAATCTCTTCTTTATTCGTTCCACGGTAAAAACGAATAACGCCCAACGGAATCACAATGAACTCAAAGAAGCGAACCGTAGCACTGATGACAATAATTGTCGGTAAGTTATACTGAAATGCCATTGGAATACCAATTGCTAAAACTAGGGTAATCACAAATGATACCAGAGGAAAATTACGTTTCGTACGCCGGGCAATAAACTGGGGTACTTGATTTTCATTTGCCATTGCTTCAAGGACCCGTGGCGTATGGAAGGATGATGCAACATTAATTCCAAACATTGAGATAATCGCCCCGACAAGAATTACATTTTGCAATACTTGATTATGAAAGATCGCTACAAGCGCTACTACTTGTTTAGTAGTTACCATGGCTGCTGGATTAATCATCATCGCGACTGCAATCGTACAAATATAAACAACCGCAATTACCAGTATTGCCAACGGAATGGCTCGTGGTAAGTTTTTTTCTGGTTTTTTCATGTCTTCTGAACCAGTTGCAACTGCTTCAAAGCCGGTAAATGCATAGAATGCTGAGATTACTGCCATTACAAACCCAGATGTCGTCAGGGGCGGGATCAATGATTTACCCGCACTATTCGTCATCTGATTTAACTCGTTAAAATGGTTAGTGCCGGTTTTTAAAAGAACGATAACACCAGCAATAATAATTAGGGCCAGGGCCCCAAGTTTTCCAATCGTTGATAAATCATTGATAATGGTGAACATTCGTCGCCCCATCATGTTAATCGCCATGATTATTAACATCAAAACTATAAATCCTAAGGTAATATTACCAAATGATTGATCCCAACCAAAAATTGAGAATGTAGTTCGAATAACCCCAACTGCCATCACTCCCCACGCAACCGAAGCAGAAAAGAACCGGACAACTCCCATATAAAAGCCCATATTTTCACCATAAGCAGCTTTAGCATAGGAGTATGCTGCCCCGCTCTTATTGACATACTTAGCAGCTGAAGCAAAAGTAATTGCTAAAATCGAAGCGAAAATCGCCGCAAGAAAATAAGCTAATGGTGCTTTTGTACCAACCATTGATACAACTGAGCCGGGAGTTAAGAAAATCCCTGAACCAATAATTGAATTAATTGCTAATAGTACAATTGACCAAAAGCCTAACTTTGTTTTTGTCATAGGTACTAGCCTTCTTTCATTGACTTATTAATTAAATCGCTAAAGACTTTATTCATCTCGCGATCACTACGATGGAGCATTTCTGGATGCCACTGTACGCCAATTACGGACGCGTCATCATTTTCTAGCGCTTCAACGACACCATCACCAGCATGACCAACTGCATACAAACCAGCCCCCACCTTATTTATTAACTGGTGGTGAAAAGTATTGACGCTCAGGGTTTCACGGCCGAATAGTTTTGCCAAATAACTAGTCGTCTCAAGGGTTACTGATTGACTCTCGATGTCTGGCGTCCGTCCTTGGTTGTGTTTTAAAGTCAGGCCATCGCGATAACTAATATCTTGATAAAGCGAACCACCATGCGCAACATTGATTAACTGAGCCCCACGACAAATTCCTAGTACTGGTTTATGTTGTTTTTCCGCTTCTCTTAGCAACAACATATCAAAATAATCGCGATCCGGCCAAATATCGCCAATCTTAGGCAATGATTCTTCACCGTATAACCGCGGATCGATATCATGTCCGCCTGATAAGATTAATCCATCAACATTCGCAACTTGAGCAACTGTCACATCAGGCTGCTCATTAAATGGAATGATATATGGAATACCACCGTTTTGGATTACAGAATCAACATAATCTTCATTAACATAGCTTCGATAGTATCCTGGAAAAGGACCGTTTTGATCAATAATTCGTGATCCAGAGATCCCAATAATTGGTTTTTCCATTATATTTCCTCTCCTCTAAAATTATGCATAAGTTTTATAATAACCATTTATAAAAAATAAGTAAATACATTCATTCGATTAGACATTTTAAACCCCGTTTACGAACACACGTACCCCATGCTACAATTATATAAACAAACGTTCGTTTAAATGAGGGAGAGTTTTATGCGTAACGTAATTTTAAATCCAACTAAGCAAATAGCACGCAAAATTAATCGCACAATTGAGCAACACTACCAGCCGCACGTCAAACAAGCCTTATTTGTGTTTACCACGAATTTTGGTGATCATTCAGCCTATAAGATGAGCCTTGATACCTTCCCCGCCATCGGCTCAAGCATTTCCACAATGATGGTTAGTGAGATTCCCACCCCTGATATTACGAAGCAGCAATATATTCTTATGCTATTTTCAATTTACAAGCATTGGCCGACTTTACCGTTGGTCCTTCGTGGCTATACCCCTAAACAGGTACGGTGGTTCCGTCAGAAATTCGGGACACGCGTATTTAGTGAACACACGACCGTTGATTGGTGGAAAAACATAAAGTAAAAAGCCCCAAAGTTCGGATTGCCGAGCTTTGGAGCCTTGCTATTATTTAACTGCGGGTAGCACAAGTCTAGTTATGTTCGATTGTTACATCCTCATGACCATCATATTCTTCAACTGCTACATGCACCGTCTCATTCATGGCAGTGGGGATATTTTTGCCCACAAAATCAGGACGAATCGGTAATTCACGGTGACCACGATCAACCAGTACCGCCAACGATATCCGCTTAGGACGTCCCATGTCCATCAATGCATCTAATGCTGCCCGAACTGTCCGCCCTGTAAAAAGCACATCGTCAACTAAAATAACATGCTTATCAGTAATATCAATTGCTAATTGGTCTGTTTTTACTGTTGGTTCTTGGTGATGGTCTGGCGCATGACGATCATCACGGTAGAGAGAAACGTCAAGTGCTGCTACCGGGACTTCTACATTTTCTAACTGGTTAAGCCGCTTCGCTAAGCGTTTCGCTAAGTATACACCCCGTGTCTTTATTCCAACAAATACTAAGTTATCGACACCTTTATTTTGTTCGATAATCTCATAAGTAATCCGGGTCAATGCACGTTGCATACTTGAACCGTCTAAGATCTCATGAGCCATCATGTCACTTCCTTAATCTAAAATAATAAGATCCTCCACTCACTGTAAGGAAGGATCCAGAGATTTGCTGAGTCTTCCCATCCATCACAAAGATGATGCTTACGGGAATTATCGTGATATATTATTACCATTTTAAGGGTCTATTGTGTCCCTGTCAATTGTCCTAATTACCAAACTCGTTTAACCATTTTTGCACTTGTTGACTAACATTATTCCAAATTGCATTGAAGTTGCCTTGGTTCTTTAGCTTATTAACAATTTGGGTCCCATTATCTGGATTTTGACGAACTTCATTAACCGTATTATTGACTTGATTCAAGTCTTCCTTAACACTATTGTCTTGGACTTGATTTTGCAATTGTTGATTCTGATTTTCAATCTTATCAAGACGATTTTGAAGGGCTTGCTGGTCGTGATCTTTTTGATACTGCTGGGTTGCTCCTTTTAGTTGGGCGACCTGATTAGCAAGGCGCTGGTTATCTTTGTTTAGTTTGTCAATACTACTTGAGTTATTACTAATCTGACTACTCTGCTGGCTATCAGTCGCAGCTTGGTTTGCCGCTTGGCGATTATGTGCACTAATTGCCCACCAAGCACAGATAATGACTACTAAGATGATAATAATCCATAGCCAGCCCCGCTTAGGTTTGGGAGAAGCGGTGGAAGCATTACCGGTACGGGGACGAAGCTGACGTACATTCAGCGTAATGCTAACCTGAGTACTCTGACCGTTACTGTCCATCACCGTTAGCATTACCGGATATTCACCAGTCTGATCAACATTAACCTGGGTGGTATTAATAACCACTTTACTCGTCAGATCCTGACCATTACTATCTGCTGCGTGGACCCCCAGCTCCTGCATCAGTTCTGCTTGGTTAAGCGGCTGATTGAGCGGCCATTCAAGATAGTGCCGTTCTACTGTTAGCGTTGGTTGGTTCATCTTTTTGCCCCCGATCTTTTTTCCTGATTATAACACATCAGTATTCGAATGATGATTAGCACAGCGCAGACTAATTTATCGTTTGTATCTAGACTTTGTGTTTGATACTAAAAAAGGCTGGTGAATTTTTCGCCAACCTTTAAGCAGTTATTTATGCGCTAATTCCCACGGGTCTTTAACAATAATTGTTTGAATCCGGTCTGCACCAACGGAAACCGTAGCTAATGGCGATTCAGACAATTCACTTACCCGCTTCAAGTAATTTTGGGCATTGATTGGTAAGTCCTCAAACTTCTTTGCCTCGGTAATATCTTCGTCCCAACCAGGAAGTTCTTCGTATACTGGTTCACAGCGTTCTAGTTCCTTCAAACTAGCCGGGTAGTAATCAATCTGTTGGCCATCAAGCTTGTATGACGTACAAATCTTAACTGTCTTTAACCCTGTCAAAACATCAAGCAAGTTTAAACTTAGGCAGCTGATTCCCGATACCCGCCGTGCATGCCGCATTGCGACGCTATCAAACCAGCCAACCCGACGCGGACGGCCGGTTACTGTTCCGTATTCATGACCAGTTTCTCGGATTTGATCACCAATTTCATCTGTCAATTCTGTGGGGAACGGGCCAGCACCTACCCGCGTGGAGTAAGCTTTACAAATTCCCACGACAGTTTCGATCTTGTTCGGGCCGACACCAACACCAGTACATACACCACCAGCAATCGGATTAGATGCGGTAACATAGGGATATGTTCCTTGGTCAACATCAAGCATAACCCCTTGAGCTCCCTCAAATAGGACCTTTTTATCTTGGTCAAGGGCATCATTAACGATTTGCGCGGTATCAGTAACGTATTGTTTTAATTCTTGACCATATTCGTAATAACTTTCAAAAATATCATCAAAGTTAATTGGATCAACATGGTATAGCTTCGTAAATAATTCGTTCTTTTCCGCTAAATTACGTTCAAGCTTTACTTTAAATGTGTCTTTTTCGAGGAGGTCGCACATCCGAATACCAACCCGTGATACCTTGTCCATGTACGTTGGGCCGATACCATTTTTTGTAGTGCCGACTTTATGGTCACCCTTTGCTTCTTCTTGGCACTTATCAAGCAAAATATGGTATGGGAAAGTAATGTGGGAACGGCTAGAAATCCGCAAGCCAGAAATATCAATCCCGTTTTCTTGGAGGTAATGCAATTCTTTTAACAGGGCTGGTGGATTAATAACAACCCCATTACCGATTACCGCCAACTTATCCTTGGCGAAAATCCCTGATGGAACAAGTCGTAAAGCAAACTTCTTGCCGTCAAAGGCAATGGTATGACCGGCATTATTTCCACCTTGAGAACGAACTACAACGTCCGCTTCTTGGCTGAGATAATCCGTCATTTTCCCCTTTCCTTCGTCGCCCCATTGACTACCAACAATCACAACTGATGACATTCATTTTCACCTCATCGTTTATTTTCTAAAATTAACGTTTTTACTTCGCTATTTTACCGAATTCCTTATTCCCCGTCAACAGTTTCTCGAACTATTTTTTATTAACATTCCTCAAACGTACGCTATTTTCATTGACGCAACGTCTATTTTAGCGCATAATAATTTACGGTAATTTTTGAAAAAAGGAGCTCCCCAAATGAGAACGTTCGATTATGATGATATTCAATTAGTTCCAAATAAATGTGTAATCAAGAGCCGCAAAGAGGCTGATACTAGCATCAAATTTGGTCCCCACACATTCAAGATTCCCGTTGTACCAGCTAACATGGAAAGTGTTATTGATGAAGAACTTGCTATTTGGCTAGCACAAAACGGATATTATTATGTCATGCACCGCTTTGAACCTGCAAAACGGCTCGATTTTATTAAAATGATGCATAATAAAGGCTTATTTGCATCTATTTCAGTCGGTATCAAGGATAGTGAATATGAATTTATCGATCAATTAAAATCCGAACAATTAACACCAGAATACATTACCATCGATGTTGCTCATGGTCATTCGGATTTTGTCATCAAAATGATTGAATATATTAAAGATAAGCTCCCCGATACTTTTGTCACGGCAGGTAATGTTGCAACCCCGGAAGCTGTTCGTGATTTGGAAAATGCTGGCGCGGATGCTACTAAGGTCGGTGTCGGTCCCGGTAAGGCCTGCATCACGAAGTTAAAAACCGGTTTTGGGACTGGCGGTTGGCAGCTTTCAGCAATTAGGTGGTGTGCAAAGGCTGCGCGGAAACCGATTATTGCGGACGGTGGTATTCGGCATAATGGCGATATCGCTAAATCTGTCCGTTTCGGTGCATCAATGGTAATGATCGGTTCTATGCTCGCTGGTCACCTTGAATCTCCAGGTCATATTATCACGATTGACGGCAAGCGTTATAAGCAATACTGGGGTTCCGCATCAGAAGTCCAAAAAGGGGCTTACCGCAACGTGGAAGGAAAGCAAATGTTAGTCCCATTCCGTGGCTCAATCAAGGATACTCTTATCGAAATGCAAGAAGATCTGCAATCATCGATTTCTTATGCAGGCGGACGCGACTTAGAAGCAATCCGCAAAGTTGATTACATGATTGTCAAAGACTCAATTATGAATGGCGATTTCTAAAGATTAACTAAAAAACGGCTTGTCGAGTAGGTTATTTTCTACTCCCAAGTCGTTTTTAGATTAGCCTATTTTATTTCTGCTTGTTTTTTCACTGCTGCTTGACCAAGAATATTAACGTAATTAAACGGCCGGTCAAAGTGCGGTTGGAAAAGCATATCAACAAATGCTAGGTAATCAATCGTATGCTTATCTTGAATACATAATGAAATAATGTTAGCGGACTGAGAAACATCGTGTTTGCTCATAAACTGACCACCGAGGATTTGGCGCGTCTTTTTATCCCATACTAATGTCATCAGCACGGGGGTAGTCGTTGGCATAAATTCAGGACGATAATTATCCTCAATTGTCACGGCAGCAGCATCAAAACCAGCCTCTTTAGCATTTTCAAGAGTTAAACCTGATGAAACCATCGTGATTCCATATAAATTCAAGCCCGAACTAGACTGCGTTCCCATATCACGCATGGTGTTGCCAAAGATATTAGTCCCAACAATCGTTCCTTGCCGAATAGCATTGGTGGCAAGCGGGATATAAGCATCCGTACCAGTTGGATTATAGTGAACCGCGGTTGAATCCCCAGCAGCATAGATATCTGGATCAGATGATTGCATGTATTCGTTAGTCACAATTGCGCCGTTATCATGCATTTTAACTTTTCCTTTTAACAAATCAGTGTTAGGACGGAAACCGACACAAAGGACCGCTATATCTGCTTCATAACTTCCCTTATTTGTATTGACGGTCACACTGTCCTCATGATTTTCAAAGCCCGTCACCCGCTGGTCAAAGGCAAAGTGCGCTCCATGGTTAGTAAATTCTTGTTGAATCCGGTCAGTATATTCATGATCAAAATACTTATGAAGCATCCGTGGCGAACCATCAATTAAGGTAACATCCTTATTTTGACGAGTGTATGCTTCAACTAGTTCAACCCCAATATAACCTCCGCCAATTACAACAATCCGTTGGGCATCTTTAGCAACATTAAAAAGTTCCTTTGCATGATGATAGTTTTTACACAAGTAAACATGGGGGCCATCCACCCCTTCAATTGGCGGAATAACCGGCCAAGACCCTGTCGTATCAACAAGCTTATCATAATGATCAGTTTTTTCTTCACCTGTCACAAGATTGGTTACCGTAACTGTTTTTGTCTTTGGGTCAATATTTGTAACATTATGTTGCATGTTCACAGTCGCACCCATTGCTGCAAGCTGGTCAGGACTTGAATAGAACATTGCATCGGGGTCGCCAACATCACCGCTTAAATAAACTGCAATCCCACACGAAAGGAAAGAAACATTATCATTTCGTTCATAAATTGTTACTTCCGTTTCTGGATGGTTTTGTAAAATTTGAGTAGCTGTAATAGTTCCTGCGTGGGTACAACCAACGATTATTACCTTCATAATAAAACACACCTCATATCATGTTCTTGTTTTCACAATTAATTATACTGATAATATTCTTATATTCAATATATCGTATTGGAATATTGCCTATCAGCAATAAATTATTTATCGCTATTATTACATTAATTACGTACCCACTTGTTATAACCCCAACATCTTCATTCGCCTTTTATTTATATCGATAGATAAATGAACACTTAAAATTTTTTTGAAAAATTTAGATAAATATTGTAAAATTACAGAAAGATTAAAATTTACTTAAGGAGTTATTGTATGGAATCATCAACCATTAAGTTACGACGATCAGTCGTAGCTGCAATGTTGCTTGCACTAACAATTGTTCTCGGACGTTTTTTCCTCATTCCTATTCCATGGACCCATGGGAATGTTAATTTATGCGATGCCGGGGTATTCATCGCAGCGATGTTGCTGGGTCCCGGCGCTGGCGGCATCGTTGGCGGTTTTGGGGGACTTTTTCTTGACCTTATTTCAGGCTTTCCTCAAGATGCACTCTTTTCTTTTGTTGCTCATGGATTGGAAGGATTTATTAGCGGATGGCTTTATAAAAAATACGGTAATACAAGCTGGGGTAAGTGGATCGCTATCCTTACTGGAACAATTATTATGATCGCAATTTACTTTATTTGTAATACTGTAATGTACCATGTAATTACTGGTCTTCTAAGCCTCGGTTCTAACTTTATCCAAGGAATGATTGGGGGGATTGTTGCATTAATCGTGATTAAACAACTACAAAAGCACAATTTCAATTTTTAAACAAAAAACTTCAACTTAGCTATTTTTAAGCTAGGCTGAAGTTTTTCTTTCTTATGGTTCAATTCCATTTTTGGTTGGCACTACAATAATATAATTCAAAATTCGGTTAGCGTAACTTTGCTTTCCCATAAAATCATTAATTGCCGCGTTTAATTCACCCAGATTATCAGTAATGATACCATCCGCACGGTCATATATCATTTGCTTCATAATGCCTGGTTCATTAACCGTCCAGGCATATACCGGCTGGTGCTTCCAGTGAGCTTGGGTAATAAAATCTTGATTTAACGTGGAATATTCCATCGAATAACCATCCGCAACACTTTGTGGATAGCCAAAATTATAAGGCTGAATATATAAAACCGCTAGACGGGGATTAAGCTTCTTCAAACCCGCAACTGCGCTATAATCAAGCGAGTGGATTTGGTCATGATCACGTAACAAGCGACTACCATACTTAGCATTAAAATTTTGCAACATTTGCTTAGAATCGTGGGGCGTCGTTTTAATCTCGACCAATAATTTTTGATGACGTTTTTCGGCTGCATTGAGGTACTGGTCAAAACTAGCAATTTTAGCATGATGACCATTTTCGCGGACCGTTAAATTTGTTAATTGGTTTAAAGTTAATTCGTGAGGGATCTTGTTTACCCCTGCAAGTTTCTTCAGATTTTCATCATGCATCACAACAAACTGATGATCTTTGGTTTCGTGCAAGTCGATTTCAATATAATCTGGTTTCAACTTTACCGTTTTGTCCATCGCTGGGATCGTATTTTGGACCCCATTTTCTTCCGCTACTCCCCGATGAGAAATCGTTATTGGGTGGTGAAGATTACTACCAACAAGGTAAAAAGCATTATTAGTAACCGTCGTTAAGCCAATTACCAAAAAGATTAACGTCACTGTCTTAAGAAGGCCACGTGAAGGGTGTTCCGGTTCAGTTGAAAGTGTCACAACATCAGTCAACGGATTGACAATAATTAACAAAATAACCGTTCCAGCCCACACTGCCAGTATCTCACCACCCAGTTGAAGGAACGACAAATTAAAAATAGCGGTAAATAATGGTAATTTCCCGGGTAATAAATCAAGTCCGACCTGTAATAAGTAAATCACCAAATAAAAGATGCCCGTCATTAGTCCAATAACAACCGTGGCAAAGATGAGCTGACCAATCAGCCGCGCCCACCGCATTTTCCCTGTCATCTTCCAACTGCGACGCATCGCCAATATTAAATGCAAATGTTGATACGCCATTAGCGGCATTGTTAAAATCAGACGAATGCCTAGAACCGTCATTATGATATAGAAAATTACCAAGCTATCAATCATCCACGGACTACGGGTTAAGTAATCAACAATAAACTGCGGTACCTGAATTTTCGCCAGTAACGGGGTTCGAAAGATCGTATCAGCAAACGGGATCACCAGCAAAAAATATCCTAACAAAACAATCAATGAACTGATATTAAGTAAACTCAACGCTTCTGTTAACTGGACAAAAATATGCCGCCACCGAAAGTCATCGATGCCAATCCAACGAAAACCAATAAGCAGCAGCATAAATTCACTATAAATAATTACCAACAAGCATATCAATTCAATTAAAAGTCCCCCAACCACAAATGGGTGATGAGTCATAATTAAAATAACGTTTTGATATGAAATGAATGGGATTTCCCCTGCTTGAAGAACAAAGGTGGTAATCCAGCGAAACAGCGGAATAACCATAAACTGGTTTACTAAGTCGAGGCCACCAAATAATAGTAAATATTCAAGCCAATTTTGTTTGAATTGACGTGAATATCGCCGAAAACTCCGATAGGCATTTTTCATTTTCTTACTCCCTCAAAAAGTTAGTTAAGAAAATTATACCTTAAATCAGCCGTTAAAAGTCAACATCGTCAGGATCAGCACATTGACCACCAAGATTTGGCAACAAGCTAATCTTTCTCATTTCTTCGTCCGTTAACGCAAAATCAAAGATCTGTTGGTTGCTTACCATCCGTTCTTTGTGAACTGATTTTGGTAATGGTAAGACGCCTTGCTGTAAAATCCACCGCAAACATACCTGAGCAGCCGTCTTTTGGTACTTATCAGCAATTTGCAAAATCGTTGGATTAGTCATTACTTGAGCTCCCTGACCGCCCAATGGTCCCCAAGCTTCAACAAGAATATTATGCGCTTGTAAATACTTGATTTCTTCAGTATGTGGCCAACCAGGATGAATTTCAATCTGATCAACGGCTGGCGCCACTTTAGCAGTCTTCATTAATTCAACAATATGATGAGGCATAAAGTTGCTTAGCCCGATTGCCCGAATCTTCCCTTCGTTATAGAGGTCTTCCATTGCGCGCCATGTTTCTGCGTTAATCTTCGCGGCTTCATCACCAAATTGCTTCTGGTTAGCAGGCCAGTGAATTAAATAAAGGTCAAGATAGTCCATTTGTAAACGGTCAAGCGTTTCCTGAAATGCCTTTTTCGTCTGATCATAGCCACGATTAGTATTCCATAGCTTGCTCGTAACAAATAAGTCTTGACGGTCGATTCCGGAATCCTTTATTCCCTTGCCAACCGCTTCTTCATTTCCATACACAGCAGCTGTATCGATATGCCGATACCCAGTGGCAATCGCCTCCTTGACTGCTTTTTCAGCAACGTCTGCCGGCGTACGGAAAGTTCCATAACCAACGCATGGAATCTTTACCCCATTATTTAAATTAAAGGTCGAGTTAATGTTAGTTAATTCAATCATGATATCCCTTCTTTCACATTCTATTATATCTTTTTTATTTTAAAAATTCAGTTTGCTATTTTATCAAAATTATGATTTGATTATAATATCATTAAAATAAACTAAGGAGGATAACTATGCGACCACGAATTGCTATTCCTGCAGATACATTAACAGAGGCAACGAATATCATTAATGAACGGAATGCAGCTTTTGCACCCCGTCCTTTAATTGAAGCAATAATTAAGTCAGGAGGTCTCCCAGTAATTTTGCCTAGCGTCAGCTCAACACTAGCGGTAAATTACCTTGATCTTTTTGATGGTATTATTTTTGCGGGAGGTAGCGACGTCGATCCGACCTTTTTCAATGAAGAACCACACCAAAAATTAGGGCCTACCTATCTAAGACGCGATCAATTTGAAGTCAGCCTGGCAAAGGCAGCATTTGAGGCTGGAAAGCCAATGATGGGAATTTGCCGCGGTATGCAACTACTCAATGTGGCCCTTGGCGGAACCCTCTATCAAGACCTCTCAGAAGAATTGCATCCGACGCTCAAGCATTCTCAAGACGCTCCCGGTAACTTTCCGTCCCACCACGTCAATACAGAGCAGGAAAGTCGGCTATTTAAGCTTATTGGTGCCCGGCCATATGTTAATTCCCGTCACCATCAGGCACTTAACCAGATTGCCGCGCCTCTTCATGTGACTGCCTGGGCTGACGATCAAATCCCTGAAGCAGTTGAAACTACGGATTCAGATCAAATCTTAGCTGTTCAATGGCATCCCGAAAACATGTTTAAGCATTATGATTACTCACGCGCAATTTTTGCTGACTTAATTGCGCGGGCGTCAAAATAATGAAAGTGGAAATTACTTTCTCGACAAGGGGATTGGCTAAGCTAGCACGATGATTAGCACGTCACAAGCCGATTATCATGCGTCCTTAGCCTTGATCCTTATGGTTATTTACCACGTTATCTTGCTATTATTTGTTAAAACAGTTGAAGCTGATAGACCTCGTTGAAAACAGGGCTCCAGAGTTCGGATTTTTCCGATCTTTGGAGCCCTGTTGTATGCTGTAGCTATTTAAATATTTTTATTACCGCGCTAATTCTTGACGCAGCTCATCAGCAGTATAAATACGGCCATCTTCAAAGCCTTTAAATGGATGAATCATTTCTTGCGCAGCCCGTTGATACCGCTTAGCCCGTCGCAAGGCGTATTCAGTTAACGAACCATCCTTAACATAATTTAACAGCTTTGCACTAGGAGTCGTATATGGATTTTCAACCCGGTCTTCTAAGTCTTCAAGAATTTCTGAATATTCTGGACCAAGTTGAATTTGATTGGCGTAACGCTCAAGACTCTTAAGGATTGCCCGTGCTTTTGCCTGATATCGGCATACCTCCCGCGGGTTTTCTTCAGCAACTGCTTCATTCATCTTATCAGCATTTAATAAAATATCCTCGACTTCATTTTCTTTCAACGGTGGGTGCATAATAAAGTAGCTTGCTAGTAACCTAATAAAACGCAAGGTCCCAGTCCGCACACCAACTGAACTACTAGGATCAAGGTCTAGCATCCGCAATTCGAGATATTCAATCCCTTGTTCAGGGAGCTTCTTTAAGTCTGAATTTCCCTTAAAACGAACCGGACCATGAAATTCATAATCAGACGTTAAAATTCCCGCCTTGACCCCTTCTTCAATTCGGGCGATATAGCGGTCAAGGTTGGTAAAATCACCAGTAAATTTTGTTCCAAAACCATGTTTACTTTGGCGAACGCTCCGAACAGGGTGTGATAGCTCTTTACCAGGCTCAAAGTAGTTTTCTTCCACAATTGGACTTGCCCCATAAAGATACGTCAATAACCAGCGATAACGGACAAAACCTTGTGCTAAAACCGTATAAAGGTAATTACGGACTTCCCGTTCATTCTTAAACTTATCAGGAAAAGCCTTAAATACCATTTCAACCACGTGAGTATCAATACTAAG
Source organism: Lactobacillus sp. 0.1XD8-4 (assembly GCF_009663775.1). Lineage (GTDB taxonomy): Bacteria > Bacillota > Bacilli > Lactobacillales > Lactobacillaceae > Limosilactobacillus > Limosilactobacillus walteri. Next base: position 22,321 of record NZ_RDBR01000005.1, on the reverse strand, counting down.
GTTAATATGGGCTCCACATGGCGTCCCTTGAGAATATCCATGACGCTTGGCCCATTCCTTTAAATAAGCTTCTTTTTTCGGCCCCATCTTCGCTAAACGCAATTTGGTCTTGTCTTTGGGTAAGCGTGGCGGCATCGACATCGGCCACAGCAATTCGCCAGGCGCTAATGCTGAACGCAAAGTATTATTGATAACATATAGATAGTGCATCGCGTCAAGGGCATGCTGCGCAGACGGAGTTACCATTTCAGCCATCGTTTCAAGAAAGTCATTGGTAATCCACGGATTGGTCTTTTCATCCCCAATCGCAGAAGGATACGGTTCTTGACTCAAATTACCATCTTCGTCAACCCGTTGCATTTCAATTTCTAGTCCCATTGTAAAGTCAGAAGTCTTGGCGACTGCTTCATTGTCAAAGATTAATTGCCCAATTCGGCTAAACATCTTATTCGCCTCCTATTTAAATTCTCATTTCTCTAATTATTTTCTAATAAATATACAGTTATTTTCTCATATAAACAACTGAATATTACAAAGACGAAATTTAAATAACTTTAACGGCAATCTTCTGTCAATAAACGACCTTAAAACAAAAAATTATTAATACAACTCATTCAATCGATGGAATTTTTTTGATTAAAAACCCTGTTAAAAGACAAATAACAATTACTACTGGTGCAAGTTCAATCGCCACTAATAACGTTAAAAGAACAATTGTTAAGAGTGGCTTTTCGAGAATAACGGTTAAACTAGCAGCTAAAACAACAGCCGCATTTACATGCATATCACCTGGAAGAACCATTGCACAAGCAACTCCAACGGCGACACTAGCAAAAATAGCTGGGAATATTGTTCCGCCGCGCCAGCCCATCGCAAAACCAAGGTTCGTCATAATAGATTTAACTATGGCTACCATCAATAAAAACGAAATTGAAAGCTTAAATGCTTCATGGGTAAACGGAACGATCCGAAATTCACCAGAAAAAAGAATATCACCAGTCAATAATGAACTAAGTGCTAACGCTAAACCAAAGATACCGCCTTGCCAAACTTTCCCCAGCTTAATATTAATAACCAGAGCAGACCAATTCTCAAGACGAATAAATAACCAACCAAAAACGCAGCCAACAAGAAGGGCCGGAACTGTTGTCAGCAAATTAATCCACTGCCAATAGATTTCACGGTGATGAATCCCAAAGACACCTTCTTCTGGAAACAGCTTAAAAATAATCGCTGCTCCAATTATCCCTATAATAATGAGCAACGAAATGACTAGTATTCTTTCGCGCTTACTACGAAATAATTCGCTAAACCGTGGCGCTGATGCTAGTTGCTGAGGATTCATTCTAGTTCGCCAAATATTAACGGCGCTGTCCTGATTTGCAGTGGATGCCCACCGCAAACGATCACCGAGCCAGTTTATCATCCCGCTGGTTATAACGGTTGTAGATGCTTCTGGTCCGATGCTGCCTCCAGCCCCTAGAACAAGTAATCCTAATAGAAAAGATTTCCACCATTGATGATAGTCGATGCTCCCCTTAAGCCGAAGACTAGTAAGGACTTCTTCAATTGTTAATGGATAATTGCCCCACTTTTTATTTAAATAACCAATCAAGAAACCTAACGGAACACAAACTACAAACGGGTACCAAACTTTTATATTTCCTGCATACTTTAAATAGTCTTCCCAAATAAAATTAATTACCCAGTTCACTAAGTTCAGATACCCAGCCGTTATCATTCCAATTACTAAACTTCCAACTACCGCATATAGTCCTAGCTGAACGCGCTGGTACTTCATCTTACTTCCCTGCCTCTTTTAACGTGACGATAAATACTATTTTTTGGTTAGTGTATTTAGCTGATATTTTACCCTTAAACATTTTGACAATATATTGGGCCATTGATAAACCAATTCCAAAGCCAGATTTTTTCCCTTGAGTATGCGACTCATCAACCCGATAAAATCGATCAAATAGCTTCTTCACGTCAACCTTTTGCCCATCTTGATAACTATTAGCGACCTTAATGACTACCTTCCGTCCACGGTTGGCTTGGTTAACCGTAAAATCAACTTCACCATTGGGGTCACAGTATTTATTAGCATTGTCTAATAGGATATTAATCAATTCGTGCAAGTAATTTTCATCGGCAGTGACCATTAAATTATCTTTGATCTTGACATTAAATTGCTTTCGGTCAGCGGAGATTACACTCTTAAAACTCCCAGCAGCCTCGCGCGCAATGTTACTAACGTCAACCGGAACCATTGTTATAGATGGCCGTTCCTGCATTCGAGCAAGCGAAACAAGATGGTTGATTAATTTTGTCAATCGCTCAACCTGTTGCCGTGTGCTGGTCGTCCATTCATTTTCACCACCAAGGATCTCTTGCATTTCATTGTTGGCAGAAATTACGGTTAGCGGAGTCTTTAACTCATGGCTTGCATTAGTAATAAACTCTTTTTGACGCTGTTCTGCCTGAACAATGGGTTGAATTGCCCGGCGAGAATAAAGGGTTATGACAATGGTATAAAGAATCAGCACTACTACGCCTAAAATCAACCCCGTATGCATTAATGAACTCGTCCGCGCCATTAATAGGGACTCATCCAGAAAGACAATAATTCGTTGACCATCTGTCTGTCGCGCCTTATATGCATAAGTTACGCCACGATAAAAAACTTGGCCTGTTTTCATTTTCTTCTTCATAACCCGATTAGTCATAACCCGGGCATCTTGCGGACTAATCGTTGCAATTTGATCATCTTGGATTTCAGCAATTTTATTATCTTGGTCAGTTATGACTGTAAAATAGCGGTATTGGTGTAATCCCTCTTGTGAGAATTGGGATTGATTAAAAGCATCTGCCTGGACGCCCTTTTGCGGAATTCGCCCATCATTATTAACTAAAATTGTTAAAACGCTTTGAATTTCCTTGTGTGACCGATAATAGGTAAAAGCGCTCAGACTGCCGACAATTGTTAAGATAACGAAAACTAATGCTGTCGTTGATAAAGCTATAAACTTATAACGAAAACGTTGTATCATTTTGCGTTCCTCCTAACGAGCAATCATAAACGGTCCTTCTTTTTTGCCTGTAATGGTGACCTTCGATTGAATTGCTTGCAGTTTTTGCCGTAAATAGCAAATATTAATCCATAGGTCTTCTTGATCTGCTTGCTCTTCTTCATCCCATACGTGACTCAGCAGCTCACTGCCAGATAGTTCTTTATCTGCATTCAAAATCAAATACTGTAATAATCGATTTTCCTTATTTGTTAGACTGATTGAATTATGACTTTGCAATGACTGATCATTACCGTTAAGGGTTAGGTCACCAAATTCCAGTACATCGGTCCCATAATTGTCATCGCGTCGTTGTCGTGATCGTAACCGCGCTAATAATTCTTTAAGAGAGAATGGTTTTGTTAAGTAGTCGTCAGCTCCTGTGTCTAAACCATTAACACGGTCGTCTTCTTCACCCATGGCGGTCAGCATCATCACATAAGTCCGATTTCCTGATGCTCGAATCTCTTTCAATGCCTCTAATCCTGTCTTTACAGGCATCATAATATCTAAAATAATTACGTCATAGGCATTTTTCTTTGCACTATCAATTGCTGCTTGCCCGTCATTTACAACATCAACTTGGTACCCGCTGGCCATCATCGCGGTTTTTAAGACCTTTGCCAATTGCTGCTCATCTTCGGCCACTAGTATTCGCATTTTAATCGTCCTCTCCTGTACTTGAATTAATCAATTGACGAATTGTTTGCATCTGCACATCACATGATGCTAGCTGGTCAGCACATCGTTTCAGTTCACGTCCAATCCGCTCGGGATCCGCAATATTATGCTTATATTTCATTTCATGTTCAAGACTTGCCCATGAGTCCATTGCAATGGTTCGCAACTGGATCTCGACATAGAAATGGCCAGGCTCATTACCATCAACATCCCGATATGGGACCGTCTCATTAATAATTACATGATAGCTACGATAACCATTCGGCTTAGCATTTGTTATATAATCTTTTTCTTTGATAATTTGGCACCAATCGGCCTGCCGTAACTGGTCAAGACACCGGTCAATGTCACTAATAAAATTACAGACAATTCGTACACCAACTGCATCCCGGCATTTACGCAAGGCTGATTCTGTATTAACGGGATAACCTTTACGCTCACATTTTTCTGCCATGCTTGCAGGAGTCTTCACCCGAGCAATTAAATGCTCATACAGTTTAGGTTGTCTATTATCAACAGCTTGTTGATTTAGTTGCTTAATTCGTTCAGTTGTCAGTGATAAAATTTCTGGCAAAATCTGGTCATATGGCCCATAGATTGTCATCGCGGTTGCCTCCTTTAATTTGAATATTATAACAGGCGCTGGGTTTTTAGAAAATGCGACTTTATTCTTTCTTAAGTTTCCTTACTCAGTCCGTAATAAGCTAACATCATTATTAACTTGCTTCTTTTGGTTGCTCGTACGGTAAAATTTATGAATAAGCTTACTTTCTTTCACTTCTTTAACATGGAGTTGATCGCCTTCATGATCAGCGTATTTGATTGTAATCGATTGGTTGCTATCTGCCTTGAAAAAGATTATTGGTGATACCGATTTATCCGTTGTTACTAAATAACTATAGTTTTCAACGCCAGCTGGGGCAGTATCTGATGGCTTTACAACACCATAAATCAAATTATTGTTATGCACCTGCTCCCTTACCCAATTCGGAGAAACCTCCAGTCCGACTAGTATGCTTATCTGTTGGTCGGTCAGCACAGGAGTTAAACGCTTCTCGACTTGACTACTGGTGTGGTACGTCTCCCTAGCATTATTTTGCTGGCTATTCCAGAAAGCAGCCCCGATAGCGATGCAAACAGTAAAGATAAGTACAATAATTAAAATTCGTTTTTTCATCATCTCATACCAATCAAAAATTTTTTGACATAAACTTGTTTTCCTAAAATAGCACCTACGCAAACGGGCTCCAAAGCTCGGTAAAATCCGAACTCTGGAGCCCTATTTGCACTTGGGGAGCGTGGGAACGAAGACATAAACGACTTCTGTTACGCCCCTTTACAGATTGTTAGGAAAGGTAGCTTTTGCTAGTCCATTTGAGCTTTAATTGCTGCTAATGACACATCGCTAGTATTAGCGAACTTAACATCAGCATCCTCAAGGTCAGCGCCAAAGCCGATTGACAATTCACCAGCACGGTTAATTGACTCAATCCCAGCTTGAGCATCTTCTAGACCAGCTACTTGATCAGCAGGGAGATCCATCAACTTTGCAGCTTCTAAGTAAATTTCTGGATCTGGCTTCCCATGGCTCAAGTTTGCTGGATTAACGATTCCTTCAAAGTAATCAGTTAATTGCAAGTACTTGAGGACCTTAGGAGCATTTTTAGAAGCAGAAGCTAATACAATGTGGTAACCATTAGCCTTTAATTCATCCAAGAAATTCTTCATTCCTGGCAAAATATCAGCAGGGGTTAAAGTTTCAACTAATTTAATGTAGTTGTCATTTTTTTCCGTTGCCAAAGCTTCTTTTTCTTCTTGGGTGTAGTCATTTTCGTGACCGCCAGCCTTTAAGATCAATTCCAATGAATCCATCCGGCTAACACCCTTCAATGCGTCTGCTAATTCAGGGGTCCATGTTGTCCCCACCTTATCAGCTAATTGATGCCATGCTTGACCGTGAAAACGAGCGGTGTCAGCAATAACACCATCAAGGTCAAATGCAAAACCTTTCAAATCTTCAAACTTCATCTCAAATGCCTCCAACAACTACTTTAATTCAAGCTTCTTGCCGTCAAGATCGATTGTGATTGGGTCACCTGATACTAAGTCAATCTTAGTACCATGCTTGTCAACCTTAACCTTCAAGATCCGGCCACGGAACATTTGACGGAATTGGTATGAATCCCACTTCTTAGGAAGGAATGGTGCATAGTGTAATTCGTCACCACGAACCCGCATACCGGCAAATCCTTGAACGATATCAAGCCAACTACCAGTCATTGAAGTGATGTGCAAACCATCAGAAGTATCATTGTTGTAGTTGTCAAGATCAAGACGTGCTGAACGTTCATACAATTCAACGGCCTTGTCTTCGTAACCAATATCAGCAGCAATGATTGAGTAAACTGAAGCAGAAAGACTTGATTCGTGAACAGTAAATTGTTCGTAGAAGTCGAAGTTATTCTTCTTTTGTTCCTTTGTAAAGTCATCGATGAAGTCCCAAAGACCTTGGATAACGTCACCTTGCTTTACGTATGGTGAACGTAAGATCCGATCCCATGACCAGTGTTGGTTGATTGGCAATTGGTCACTTGGGATATCAGCAACTGGCTTAAGATCCTTGTCCATAAAGCCATCGTTTTCTGGGAAGATATCACGTTCCTTATCGTATGGCAGGTACATGTTATCAACGATTGACTTCCATTGACGCTTTTCATCTTCAGAAACGTTAAGCTTCTTAGCAACGTCACTGTCAACTTCATCTAAGATTTCTAATGTGTATTGGAGAGTCCAACGACAAAGTAAGTTAGTGTACCAGTCGTTGTTTACGTTGTTATCGTATTCATCTGGACCAGTTACTGCATGAAGCATGTACTTGTTCTTGCGTTGTGAGTAATGAACCCGGTCAGCCCAGAAACGAGAAATTTCAGTAAGAACTTCTGCCCCTTCATTAAGAACATATGACTTGTCGCCAGTGTACTTAGTGTAAAGGTAAATAGCAAAAGCAATATCTCCGTTACGGTGAATTTCTTCAAAAGTGATTTCCCATTCGTTGTGACATTCAATACCATTGAAAGTAACCATTGGGAATAATGCACCCTTCAAGTGTTGTTCCTTAGCGTTAACAAAAGCACCATCTAATTGCTTGTAACGGTACATTAATAAGTTACGGGCAACTTCTGGGTTGGCAACACCAAGGTAAACAGGAATACAGTAAGCTTCAGTATCCCAGTAAGTAGCACCACCGTACTTTTCACCAGTGAATCCCTTAGGACTAATGTTAAGCCGGTAATCATTACCGTAGTAAGTTGAGAATAATTGGAAGAGGTTAAAGCGGATACCCTGTTGAGCTCCTTCATCACCTTCAATTTCAACATCAGACTTAACCCAACGATCGGCCCATTCGTTAATGTGAGGGTCAAGTAAGTCATCAAAGCTTTGAATATCAAGTTTTGCGCTTAATTCATCAAGGTTCTTTTCGATTTCTTCTTGAGTGTCGTAATCCCGTGAAGTCATTACGATACTCCGTTTTTCAAAGTTAACTTCCTTACCGGCAGCTACAGTACCTTCAAAGGTGTTGTAAGCATGCTTTTCATCAGTGCCATCGCTAACGTGGTCAAGGTTAGTCTTAGAAGTAGTCTTCATTCCAACAATAAATTGTGGTGTACCGAAGTCATTCTTCTTTGTCATGGAAGTTAATTCGGCATGTTCACCATTAGCAGACTTGCCTAAAACATTCCAGAATTGTTCATCGTAGTTAGCGTCTTCGTTGTAAACATCAGCATCGATCATGCTTGTAATTTCAACCTTAGCATCATCATTGCCACGGTTCTTAATGTAAAGACGTTGGCCAACTAATTCCTTTTGCGTAGCACTTACGAAACGTTCAAAGTTAAAGTACATTTCAGTGCCACCAATTTCAACAGTAAATTCACGTTCAAGAACCCCACGCTTCATGTCAAGATCAAGCTTGAAGTCTTTTGGTGTTTGCTTAGCTAAGTCTAGTTGTTCACCGTTAACCTTAATAACTAACTTCATGAAGTTAACAGCATTGATCATCTTACCAAAGTACTTAGGATAACCAATCTTCCACCAACCAACACGAGTCTTGTCAGGGAACCAAACACCGCCAAGGTATACACCTTCCATGTGGTCACCACTGTAACCTTCTTCAAAGAAGCCACGCATACCAAGGTTTTCGTTTGCTAAACTAGTCATTGATTCTTGCAAACGCTTGTCTTGTGGATCCCACTTACGAGTAGCAACATGCCAAGGGGCAATATCAAATGTACGTTTCATTGAAATCTCAATTCCTTTCATCAGAAAATAAAGGTAGTTTTAAACCCGCCTTTATTATAACCTTAATTATTTTATTTTTTATGAAATAACTCTTTATTCAGCGTATGTTTCCTTAATAGTTGCAACTGAGAAAGCACCAAGTGCCATTACAATTCCTGCAAGGATGAACATGTGAACTTGTGAGTGTCCAAATAATGGGAATAAAGCAAAACTTAATAATGAAGCAACAATTTGTGGCAAACAAATTGAACCATTGAATAATCCAAGGTACGTCCCCATGTGCTTACCAGTCAATGCATTAGTAACGATTGTTAATGGGTAAGTGTTCATAGCAGCCCATGCAATACCTACTAGGGTGTATGAAACAATCAATGTCCATTGGTCATGAACAAAGAATACTGAGATAAATCCAAGAGCACCAAGAAGCAAACTACCACCGTATCCTAACTTGTGGTACTTGTTTGGTACTTTAGCTAAAACATATGACCAGATAACAGCAGCAATCGATTGAACCGCAGCAAGCACACCGTACCAGTTACCAGCAGCTTGGTAACCTGCAGAAGTAGCATCAACAGTGTTCCAAACGTTCTTAGCAATAGCCCCGGCTGAGTATGTCCAGAGGTACTGGAATGCGAACCAGCAGAAGAATTGAACTAGGGTAACTGTCCAGAATGCCTTTGGAGCGTGCTTTAAGAGTGTAAACCAGTTTCCACCCTCTTTGTTGTCGTCTTCAGAAATACCATGGTACTTAGCATAAGTTGCTGGGTCATATTCATGAACCCGGAAAACAGTAAACAAACTAGTAATAACTAATAATGCTGCCCCAACGTAGAAGGCAATAATAACTGAATCTGGAACAACCCCACGCTTAGCAGTGTTCCGTACACCGAACCAAGCAGTTAAGATGAATGGGAAAACGGCAGCTAAAACAGCACCAGTGTTTGATAAGAAACTTTGAATCCCATATGCATAACTCTTTTGATCATCGTTAACCATATCACCGACCATCATCTTGAATGGCTGCATTGCCACGTTTGATGAAAGGTCAAGCAAAGCAACTGTAATCGCACCGAACCAAAGGGCAGCCAGTGAACCATACCCAAATCCAAAGCTTCCTGAATTTGGTAATAAGATCATAACAATAACTGCGACGATCATCCCCAATAGTAAGTATGGTAACCGCCGACCACCTAATTTTGGCGCCCATGTACGGTCTGAATAATAACCAATGATTGGTTGAACAATCAAACCAGCTAATGGTGGTAAGATGAAGAACCAGCCAAGGTTGTTAGGGTCGGCCCCAATAGTTTGGAAGATCCGACTCATTTGAGAACTCTGCAGAGTAAATGCTGTCTGAACACCAAGGAACCCAAAGTTGATCATCCAGATTGTACTCTTTGAGAGAGTAGGTAATCCAGCCCCAGCGGACTTTTCTTGACTCATTGCTAACAACTCCTTAACTTCTAAAATAGTTCTAAAAGACACTTATAATAATTGTAAGCGCTTCATGATTTTTTGCAATATTAATAATAGCAAATAAAAAAATATTGTGCAACCGTTTGCGCAATATTTTTTATAAACGTTTGCTTTTTTATAATATAAAGCAACATTTGTCTATTAGTGTCACTTAATAATCTTAAGTAAAATCCCGCTAATTAATATTTTTTATAAGAACAGCCTCACCCATGCCGCCACCGACACATAAAGAAGCAATTCCTAATTTATGATTATCGCGGTTCATTTCATTAATCATCGTCACAATAATGCGGGCGCCTGAGCAGCCAACAGGATGACCCAACGCAATCGCGCCACCCCATGGATTGACGGTCGCTGGGTCAAGGCGTAGCAAGTTTTGACAAACCAATGCCTGAGTCGCAAAGGCTTCATTAATTTCATAAGTTGCAACATCATCAATTGCTAATTGCTGATCTGCTAGTAATTTCTTGATCGCATAGTAAGGTCCCAGACCCATTAATGCTGGATTTAAGCCAACAATCGATGACGCACACCATTCGGCTAATGGTGTTAGGCCGAGCCGCTCAACTGCACGTGCCGAAGCAAGGACAAGGGCTGCGCCACCATCATTAATTCCAGATGCATTTCCAGCAGTAACACTACCATCAGCCTTAAAAGCTGGTTTAAGTTTACTCAATGCCTCCATGGTCGTATCTGGTCGCGGTGCCTCATCAGTATCAACAATAACCGTTGATCGTTTCTTTTTAACTTCAACGGGAACAATTTCTGATTTAAAGTAGCCGGCATTTTGCACTTTTACTGCTCGCTGATGACTGATAAGCGCAAATTCGTCTTGCTGTTGACGTGTTATATGGTATTTATCATTGATATTTTCAGCAGTAATCCCCATTGGATAATTGCCATAAACGTCATTTAAGGCATCGCTTTGCATTGCATCAAGCAAAGTGCCATTGCCAAAACGATAACCATGTCGCGCTTGAGGAAGAACATACGGAGCCTGTGACATGCTTTCCATCCCACCTGCCACAATTACTTGCGCCTGCCCTGCTCGAATCAAGCTTGCAGCCAAATCAATGCTGGACATTCCTGACGCACAAACATCATTAATGGTAATTGCTGGAACTTTTTCCCCTAATCCAGCAGCCATCGATGCTTGCCGTGCTGGGTTTTGTCCTGTTCCCGCTTGAATAACATTTCCCATCAATACTTGGTCAATATCGTCCCCGGTTAACATGGCTTTTTCAACAGCAGCTTTAATTGCAATTGCCCCTAATTCAACTGCCGATTTAGATGCCAACTGGCCATTAAACTTACCAATTGGTGTCCGCTGAGCAGCAACAATATAAACCTTCTCCATTAACGATTCCCTCCATTACAAAATAAGAGAGGACCGGGGTAAAATCCCTTGGTCCTATCCAAAAACTAATCACTAATTTTAAAATCGACAATCCGGTATCTTTCTTGCGGTTGAAAAAGCAATTCAACCGCTTGCTGACCTAATTTTCGTGGCTGTAGATCAACCTTATCTTCTTGGTTAAGCAACATCCCCATTAACCGACTATTATTAAAACAAATTGTTGGTAAATTAAATTTTTGAAGCTGCCTTACCAAGCGTACCAACAACAAATCATCAGCACAAACAATCGAATCTATTTGTGGATGATGTTTAATAAACTCTGTGATTGTCGTCCCGTCAACTGCGAACCGCCAAGTCAGCGGCACGGTATTGTGATTATACATACTCTGTTGGTAACCATGATTTCGATCCTGCTCATAAACCCAATCACTAGCAGACTGTATAAAAGCTGGCACCTCAACATGATGGTGTTCCATCAGATAATCCGTTGCCACCTTTCCTGCAGCCACATTATTGTTATCAACAAAACGATCTTGCGGATGGTCAGGATGTCCAATAACGACAAAATTTAGATCCTTTTCGCGTAAATAGGCAGTAATGGGATCATTTTTTTCTGTATAAAATACGAGAAAATTATGAACCTTTGATTGTTCAACCATCGATTTTACACTCTGTAATAAATCTGCCGCTGTTGGCGAAATTGCTACAACCATTTCATAATGGATTGGCTTTAGAGCTACACTGATCCCTCTCATCAAGTCAATATGAAACGGGTTTGCTGGCGCGGTATCACTCGTTACTGGAAATACAATTCCAACCATGTTTGATTCCCCGCGTGTCAGATTTTGAGCATTATAATTTGGCTGATAGCCTAATTGGTTTGCAATATCTTCTATCCGTTGACGAGTCTTTTCACTAATGCGTGGATTATGATTTAGCGCACGAGACGCAGTCGAAACCGAAACCCCTGCTTGCTGTGCAATATCCTTAATGGTTGCCAACTAATCACCTTCTTTTGTAAATAACACAAACTCTCCTAATTCTAACAGGTAGAGACCCATTTGAACAACTGGAACCCTTTCCATTATGTTAAGGGCTTCTTTATATAGCTCAAGCTGTCCTCGATAGCGGTCTTTTAGTCGTGCTAAGTCGAACTCACGGTAATTAACATTAATATGATCAGTCTTATAATCAACAAGGATTATCCCCTTATCCGTTCTGAGATAACCATCAATAATCCCGTGAATCAAGATTCGTTCATCATCACTAGCATTAACACCCTTAAATAATTCATGACCATTCATAATCATTGAAAATGGTACTTCGCGATGATAATCAGTTGGGTGTTTAAGTATTTCTTTACCTACTGGCGTATGATAAAAAGCTACAATCCCTTCACGATTTATCCGAGCTGCTACTTGGGGGCTGATTAATTTTTCAGCGACTAATTGCTTAATCTCTTGGTCCACCTGTTGGATATCAAGGACGCTCTCATCTAACGGCAATTTCTGGAAAACCAGGTGCGTTGCGGTCCCAATATCTGTTGGTGCTGGTTGACTATTATTCTGCTGGATAAATGGCGGAACATCAAATTTATTGTTCAAATACATTCCCTGCGTTTTAATTTTTCGTTGCTGATCATAATCCCACCGTGCCATATTACGGGTATCCGGGTCTTCAAATACTCGTTTAACATCTGTCACAGATTGGTATGCAGTCGTTTGCGTTGCCACAACATTAGGATAACGGTAACGTAAAATCTTGGCAATTTTTTCCCGCGATACATCATCAACTGGCATGCTATTAGCTACGATTGTGTCTGCACTCGCACTTTGTCCTATTTTAGCTAACTCATCTTTTACATCTGTTAGCGTATATGTTTTTGCAATGAAGTTAGGGGCTGAATTTAATTTTGCGGTTTTAGAACTGGCAAGCGTACTCTCTTCCAAGGTTACTTCACCAGCACTTAGTTGTTGTGCATTAAATTCAGGATAGCGGGCTAATGCTAATCCAATCCAATCCATGAACGAATTTGCATTAATCCGTGGTTGTGGACCAATTAATAAGCGGTTGCTTTGAAAGGCTTTTTGCCATCGTTGCCACGAACTTTCGAGACTCTGCGTTCTCATTTCTTCGTTAAAAGACCCAGTGATTATTAAACGCTGCTCTGCACGTGTCAATGCAACATAAAGTACCCGCAAATCTTCAGCCCGTTCTCCACGTTGCACTTCCTCAATTACCGCTTGTCGTTGCGGCGTATCGTAAATCACCCGCTGTGTATCCATATAACGAATGCCAACGCCAGCTACCGCATCTACAACTGCATTTTCCCGTGCCGCACCCTTATTAAAACCGTGCGTAGCATCAATTAGGAAAACAACCGGAAACTGCAATCCTTTACTACCATGAATCGTCATAACATTAACCGTATCGGCAGTTAATTGAGTTGGTGCTACCCCTAAGTCCTTATCATGTTCCTGCATTTTTTCGATAAACCGAATGAATTGATATAACCCCTTAAAGCTACTCTGCTCGTAAGTGTGAGCACGCTGATACAATGCATGAAGATTCGCTTGTCGTTGGTGGCCCCCCGGCATTGCTCCTACGTAATCAAGGTAACCAGTTTGATCATAAATTTGCCAGATTAGGTCAACAAGTGTCTGTTGCTGGGCGGTTTGGCGAAAAGTATTTAGCATCTCCATAAAATGGACTACTTTTTCATAAAGCTGAGATGCTTGTTCCGCAGTAAAAAGCGACTGGTGACGGAGCGTCTTTTGCTCATAATTAAGGATAAATGATTGGAGAGCTGTGTAATAATCAACTGACCGATTTTGTAGTCTAATAAACGCTAATTCCTGATTAGTCAATCCAACAATCGGTGATCTTAAAACCGCTGCCAACGGAATATCTTGTTGCGGGTTATCAATTAACTTAAGTATAGACATCATTACCCGTACTTCGGTTGCCTGAAAATAACTCTCAACATCATGAACAGTCAATGGAATATTAAGCTTATTAAATTCTTCCATCAACGTATTGTTAATTGCTTTTGTCCGTTCAAGCAAGACAATATCCCCATACTGGATAGGATGCATTTGCCCATCATCCGGATGGAAAATCATTTCATGTCCTTCCACCATTTGCTTAATCCGCATCGCAATCATTCGAAATTCTCCAGCAAGCTTATCATCCTCATGATCGGCATCCTGCTGATCACTGCTAACCGCATTAGCATCATATAGCAATACTTCAGTCGGTGTTGCTTGATTCGTTTCATTATCTTCATAATACGTAGCAGCATACTTTAAATGAGCATCTTCATCGTACTCAATTTCGCCGACTTCTTTATCCATTAACTGTTCAAATAAAGTATTAGTAAAGCTTGTCACATTAGTCATTGAACGGAAATTTTCGCCAAGGACAATTGCCTCACCGTTGCCACCACTACGATAATCTTGATATTTCCCGAGAAATAATGTTGGATCAGCTTCACGGAATCGGTAGATTGACTGCTTCACATCTCCAACCATAAAAAGATTTTTACGGTCAGACGATGTTAGTTTCATCAAGATACTTTCCTGAAGTCGGTTTGTATCCTGATACTCATCGATCATAATTTCTTGATAATGTTTTTGTAGATCTTGAACAAGTGCCTGCCAGTTCGGCTGATCATCAGGAGGAGTTAAAATCTCATAAGCATAATGTTCAAGGTCACTAAATTCCAAGACATGCCGGTTCAACTTTGTCTGCTGGTACTGTTGCCGAAATTTAATTGTAACTACACTTAACTCGCGCAACAGTTCTTGAGCATGAATTGAAATTGCCCGAAATTGTTCTTCACGATAAGCAAAGAACCGCTCCACTAATTGATCAAATTGTTTCTTGATTCCAGTTCGCGTACTTCCGATTGCTTTGTATACTTCCTCTGCTAAGTCATCATCTTTTGGCTTACCACTCATCCGCGCAAATTTGGCATTTGTAAATAAATCACGGATCGCATCCCATGTTGGTGGTTGAAGCAAATCTAAAATATCCTGCATCATTTGCTGATCTTTTTGCAAGGAAGCAAGCGTTTTGGGGTCTAATTCATTAGCACTTGCGGTTTTTATTAATTCAACAAAATCATCCCGTAACTTGGTAACGTCTGTCGCTACTTTTTCTTTAACTGCTTCCCCATTTTCAACTAATGCCAACGACTCGCTTACAGTCTGCTCCCATTGTTTTTTCAAACCGTTTCGTTGCTTTTGAAGTGCCTTAAACGCATCTAGCCGTGGATCATTAGCTGCTGGCCGACCACGAAAACTACCAAACTTCTGCTGGGTCATTATTTGGCAGACATTATTCATATCAATTCCAGTCAATGCTGAAAGTAATTGACGCATTAATTCTTGGTCTGTTTTTAAAATTGCGGCTGCCTTATCTAGGCCATTATCGGCTGCGCGTACCGCTAATTCACGATAATCTTGAATAAATTGTTGGAGCTTTTCTGTTACTAATGGCCGCAACTGGTCTTGATAAAATGTAGATTGTAATAAATCACCATCACCAAGGTCATAATTATCAGGAAGCTTTTGCAGCCATTTTTCGGGGTCTGGTTGAGCATTAGCAATGTCATATAATCGCAAAATCAAGTCGTCAAGCCCTTGATCATCACGATCACTAGAGAAATTAAGCACTAACTCGCCAAATGATGACCTGCCAGTTGCTTTTTCTTCTGAATTCTTATATAGCTGTTCACTAACCTCATGCCATACATCTTCTTGTAACAACAATCGTTCCGTATCATCAGTTAGAAGCCGAAATTGTGGATCAAGATCAATTAAGTAGTAATACCTTTTTATCAATTTTAAGCAAAAAGCGTGAATGGTACTAATATCAGCTGCAGCCAGCCGATTAATTTGGTTACCCATTCGATCACGAAGGTCTTTAGGCTGAGATGAATCTTGTACTATTTTTTGTAAAGCTGCCCTAATCTTATCGCGCATATTCTTTGCCGCAGCATCCGTAAAAGTCACAAGGAGCATTCGATCGATGCTTTGACCTTCTTTAATTAATTCAATCGTTCGGTTAACTAATACCGCCGTCTTACCTGAACCTGCTGAAGCTGACACAAGAATATTCGTATTGCGGTCAGTAATCGCTTTGTGCTGCGCAGGGGTTGGTTTAAATCCTGCCATTATTCTTCGTCCTCCTCATCATCTTGAATTGCGTTTTCAAATGCTTCTTTTGCTAAGTTTGGATTAAGATCCCGATAATTTTGTTGGTCTAGCATATTATCAAACTGGAATACATCCAAAAAGTCACTGAAATCAAGTCCTGTTCGGCGACTGCTTCCATTAAGCAACCGATACGGATTTAGCTTTAAATCGCCGCTTAAAATTTGGTTACCGGCATTAATCACCAGATTTTTATTCATTTCTTGTAACCACTGTAATTGTTGTGGTGTGACTAATAACGCTTCTTTATTTGCTTTAATCTTGCCGTTTTTAAATTCTTTAAGCGGGTATAAGAAGGCTTGTTTATCAAGACTCTTATCTAGTTCCCGCAGTAATTTTGGATCATTAAGGAGAATCCCCTTGTATTGGTGTTCTTTTAACCTTAAGTCATCCAGTGAATCCTTCTTTAATTGAGCAGCTTTAATTGTTGGATTATTTAGACGCAGGTAGAGGGCGCCCGCTAATTGCGGATCATTTGTATCAAGTTCTCGCAGATTTGCTTGGAGGCCATTTAAATATGTCAAAAGCTGGAGTGAGATTCCATAGTAAGCAGACGTAAGATCAAACAAATGATTACTAGATTTGTAGTCCACAACTGTTAAGAAGTCTCGGTTGCCTTGCTTAAGGTTATCAATCCGATCAATTCGTCCACGAAGATAGATATGATGGCTATCTTTTAACGGGTAATCAAGCGATCCTAAATCATCAGGCTGCCGACTCCCGATTCGACCAAACTGAACTTCGGTCCTTAAAGGTTGGGAACCCGTGTATTCAGCTTGACGACAGAGCGTTACTAACATCGTTTTTACAATCGAAGTTAATTGTTGGTATTGGAATTGTGCCTGTGCTGATGAACTGATTAACCGTAATAATGTTGGCTGATTCTCTTGGGCTGTGACTAAGGCATGGTCAATTAACTGGTTTCGCCGATCTTGATTTATTTCTTTTGCCAAATCAGCAAAAGATAATCCCGATGCTCTAACTGTTGTGACAAAGCTTTCCATTGCCTTATGGAAAAATGTCCCAATCCGATCAGTTGATAATATCAGTTCATCACGTTTCTGTAAACGCAAACCATATTTAAGGAAGTATTCATACTGGTTGATGTAAAAGTCTTGCAACTGAGAAATAGAGGCATATAAAACCTGCCCCTCATTTTTCTCTGGTACCGTTCGCAAATAAAGTGCTTGCGCTAATTTATTTCCCAGGGAATCAACCTTATTTTGATAATGAAAACCTGCCGCAACTAGCGCAAGCCGCTGGCCTAATGCAACTCCTTCAGCCCGAAGCCGTAAATCAGGGCTGTTTTGCCATTGTTTAGCAGTCTCAACTAATAATTGGGCTACATCTTGCCAACCTGTAGGAAGCACTGGTTGGCGATCAACTCCTATCCCTTGATCATCACGAATCTGACGTCCTACTTCAACTAGTCGGTTTATCGTTGCAAATGGGGCGCTAACAAACGCTCCTGCATGTTCTTGACCTTCTTTACTTGTTACAAGCGGATATTCATGACATGGTTGCGCAAAGTAACGGGCCATATCACGCATATATGGTGAAGCTCCTAGTTCCTTATCATCACTATCAGTACGGGGGGCAGAAAAAATCAAGCGCTCTTTGGCGTTCATAAATCCTGTGTAATGTATAAAAGGCTCATCAATTAACTGATCAATCGATGTCCCTGGCAAATACTGTAAATCCTGATCAAGATAAGCACTTAAGATATCCTTATCTTGGTCTGTTAATAAGCTCTCACTTTCTTGCATTTCCGGCATTACATCATCAGTCGAACCAATCATGAAAACTACTTTACGACTCTGACTCTGGACAATTCCAGTTTCTGAGATAACAACTTGATCGAGCGTTGCTGGGATTTGTGAGTACTGAGCAGCACCGAATCCAGCCTGCAGTAATTCGCTAAACATTAAAACAGCATTATCATCGTCACGAATCTCTTGTTGTCCAAGAATCTCGACATATTCTTGAAGAATTTGACAAAAGGTTGACCATACTTGCTGAGGTTGCCGCGCCAAGTCAAGGTTGCGATTGCTCTGGTATTGCTGCCAAGCATATAAACGCTCCGTGACTCCGATCCCAGATAAAAATTGATAAAGGATTGTTGCTAATTCTTGTCCAGTCTGCGCCTGTTTAAGTTGATCAAAAAACGGCATAATTTGTTGTGCCACATAGTCTTTAACCAACGTTAACTGGTCATTTAATTTTTTTAAACGTGATTGCGCATATTTAGGATCATCAGGGTTTGTTCCAGGCGCTTGCCATAGTTGCTTTATTTTTTCATTATCTTTGGTTACCCACGCATTTTTTCCTTCAATCGCCTGCTTCAAACACCAATTTTCAGTTGTGAAAACGGCTGTCTGAAACTGACTAATACTCATTAAATCACCAGTATTATCGCGGGGAACAAGTAGCCAAGTCTTTAGGAGCTGCATAATATCCGCTGTGCGAAAGCCACGTTGCGGAATTTCAAGCAAGGTTGTTAAAAGCGTTACTAAGGGATGGTTGTCCATTAATCGTTCATGGTCGTTAAAAATCGGAATCTGGTGCGCGGCGAAAACAGAATCAATCATCGTTTGATACCCAACAAGGTGACGACTAAGAATCAAAAAATCCCGATAGCGATACTTTCCGCTAGCAACTAATTGCCGAATCCGCGTTGCTATATTATTTAACTCGGTCATCCGATTTGTTGTTAACATAAATTGCAAGTCTTGTGAACGAGAAAGTTCTTGTCGCTCATTTGGACTAATCGGTTCCCGCGCATACCGCTTGAAATATGTATCGACTTGCTGAAGAGTAGGACTTACGCGAGGACTTGTGGCAAACGTAACGTTTTTAAGCACCCTTACATTTTGCGGATGCGCTTGTGCAAATTTCCATAAACGATGGAACTGCATTGCTGAGGAATAAAAAAGGTTATTTTTAGGTGGAATTTCACTTGGATTTGGATGGTTTTGATCTGGATAACCACGATCTAAGGTTAGGGAAATTGTCGTTGAAGCAGCATTAGTAATCAATGCATCAACAACCTGCTGTTCATTGGCAGTGAATTGAGCAAAGCGATCAATGAAAAAGTGCATTTTTGCGGTTGTTGGCGATTTCCTTAAATATGCTATTAGCTGTTGATATAATTCACTATTTCCTAAAAAGCGGTCCTGTAATCGCTTTTCATAAGCGTGATATATAATTTCAACGTCATGCATTTTAGCAAGCCACGCCTGATTAGCAGCGGGGTCATTTGCTGACTTTACCTGGGAAATAATATTAGTTAGGTCATCTGCAGTGATATTAGCGCTTTTTAATTCTTCTAATTGGGCCGTCATCTTTTGGATAAAGCCCGGTTGTTTAGCTTCACTCGCGTATAGCCGCAAATCGGCCACCTGCTCTTGAACTACTTGTGATGTCAGCATCGCCATCCCAATCTTTGAAATACGCGGAGTTTGGAATGCTGGTGTATCACGCAATAAGTACCATGCCAAACGACTAAAAGACAGAACTTGCACACGTGACGATGCAAACCGGTCAGTTCCTGTTAACCCCTGGCGCTTACGGAGCCCAGCCAAAACATTAATTTCTGTTTCAAACTTAATATGGTTAGGGACTAAATAATAAAAAGTATCTTCAGCGGATGACATTTTTATTTGATCCGCTAGCTGATCAATTAATACTTGTTCATGATCCATCGCTGCTGTTCCTAAAACAAAACCCAGTGTTCCCATATACTTTAATCCTTTCTATTCGTTGAAATTGCTCCTACTATTTTATCATAAAACGAACATATATTCTTTATAAAAACTAAACATAAAATCTTCTTACCCCACAAAGTCGCTAACCGGACGGAACAGGATTCTAGCCATTAACCGCCATGATTTTAAAATAATAAAAGGACTGCGATATTTCTATTCACAATCCTTTATAAAATTGGCGACAGTAACCGTGATGCTGTCTGTTTAAATCTTAACCATCGTGATTGATTAGCAAACATCTGCGGCGTTATTACCCGCGAATTCCTAATATCATTTACAAATATTTTTTCTAATTCATCAACTGTGGTCTGACTATAAATAAAAGCATTAATCTCGAAATTTAGCTTAAAGCTACGAAAATCAAGGTTAGCTGACCCTACTGAAGCCATTCGCCCATCAATCATCATTGTTTTAGAATGGAGAAAACCTTTCTCATAGTAATAAATTGTAACTCCATGGTTAGCAAGATCGTGTGCATAATACTGCGTTGCTCGGTAAACAAAGGCATGATCAGGCATGGACGGAATCATAATGCGGACATCGATCCCCGAATGCGCAGCTACCCGCAACGCATCAAGAATACTATCATCTGGAATCAGGTAGGGCGTTTGAATCCAAATATGATCCTGCGCAGCGTTAATTAGGCGTAAATAACCCATTTTAATTTTTTCTAATGGCGCTTCTGGTCCACTCGAAACACTTTGCAACGCTACGTTACCGCGAACTCTGATTGGTTGGAAATATGGATGGTAGTGAAAAATCTTATCAGTTTTCTTTTTCATTGAAGCGTTCCAATCACCAATAAACCGCCGTTGTAAACTATATACGCCGCCACCCACGATACGGAGATGCGTATCTCGCCAAGGACCAAATTTAGGCACCCGACCAAGGTACTGGTCCCCTACGTTAAATCCACCGACATAGCCAATCTCACCATCAATGACGACAATTTTACGGTGGTCACGATAATTTATCCGAAAATCAAAGAAATTACTTCGCGCCATTAAGAAAGGTGCGGCATAACCGCCTACCTCTCGCAAGTGGTCATAAAAACTAGGACGAACCCCCATCGATCCCCATGAATCATAGAGGACGCGAACCTCTACGCCTTCTGCTGCCTTTTGTTCTAATAGTGTCCGTAACTCATTACCAATCTTATCATTGTAAATAGTATAAAATTCAATATGGACGCTATTTTTCGCTGCGGCAATATCATTAAACATTTTTTGGAAAAGGGCATTTCCCTCTGTAAAAATATCCACATTATTATGGCGGGTCAAAAACGAGTCATCAATACTCTGAAAAAGCATAATCGTCCGCCGATAAATTTGAACAGTCTGATCTTTAGGTTTGGGCATATTAATAAATTGCTGTTTTTGCTGTTCAAGCGCCTGTTTTAACTTAAGTTGTGTTTGTGATTTAATTAATTCCAACCTTTTATGGGGGAGTTTCCGACCAAAGAAGGCATATAGTATAAATCCAAACACGGGAATTAAGGTTAGAACCAGTAGCCACGCCCATGTCGCTGCAATATCACGTTTTTCACGAAACACAGTAAAAATCGCTGCTATTTCGTTAACGAGGATAACTAGTAGCAAAAACCACCGAATAATTGTCCATGTTAATGCCATCACTTACCCTCCCCGTTTAGGTTACTGATGTTCATTCTAACGCAATCAGATCTTTTCTGAAATACAATCATTATTAAAATTTACCGACATTTTTCCGTAATTGCCTTACAATGGAATTAATTATCTTAGGGGAGGTTCATAAAATGGCCGAAATATACTTAAGGCGAGCCCAAGCACCAGATTTAGATGCAATTATGAAGATTATCAAGAATGCAAAGTCATTGTTAAAGGAAAATGGTAGTCCCCAATGGCAAGATGGCTATCCTAATCGTGAGACATTTGCTCAAGACATTGCAATGCAGACTAACTGGGTACTAGTCGACGACCACCAAGTCGTTGCAACTGCTACCCTCCAGCTGACTCCTGAACCAACTTACCGGATCATTACCAATGGTCAATGGAGCCAGCCAAATGATCCCTATGCTACCATTCATCGGGTTGCAATCAGCAATGAATATCAAGGACAAGGATTAAGTAAAATTCTTTTCTCCAATTTACTAACAGTTGGTCAAATGCAAGGAATTAAAAATTTTCGTCTTGATACACATCGTAACAACAAAGCAATGCAGCATATTGCGGAAAACTTTAATTTTCGTAAGCGAGGTATCATTGAAGTTAATGAAAAAAATGACCCCGAGCGGATTGCATATGAACTAAACCTCGGCACCCATCATCAATTTACCCATATTAACAATGATTTTATGCAACCATTGATTGATAATCTATAAAAAAAGAGATTGGATTTTGCTCCATGACGTGTACCCTTAAAGTTGGAACCTGTATGTTCTTGCTTTAAAATTGAATAAATATTTTTCTAGGCAACTAGATT
>NZ_RDBR01000060.1 GCF_009663775.1 Lactobacillus sp. 0.1XD8-4 | reverse complement strand
GTGGTAACACCATTAAAGACCTTGATGGGTTTTTCTGTCCACTTAAATGTTCAACTTAAATTTTACAATCTGCCAATCGAATAGCAAAAGCAGCTCAAAAAGTCGGACGCGAATATGATTTATATCCCTCTGTTATTATTGCGCAAGCAGCCCTAGAGAGTGATTGGGGGAGAAGTTCGCTTGGTAGCGCACCATATAATAATTTGTTTGGTGTTAAGGGGTATTTTGCAGCTCATACTGTTACCCAGCCAACGATTGAGTATGACCGTCATGGTAATAAATTTGAGATTTTTAGCAATTTTCGACGTTATAAAGATGAGTACGATTCCTTAAAAGATTATGCTGAGACCCTTAAGGCGCCATTATATAATGGTGTTCATCGAAAAAAGGCCACAAATTACCGTGCCGCTACGAGGGCGTTATTGGGACGTTACGCGACAGATCCCGGTTATGATCAAAAGTTAAATAAATTAATTGACACATACCAGTTAACTAAATATGATACTGATTGTCGTAATAACCAGGCTGTCAAGGTATTGCCAATTCCAAATAAAAATGCTGGTATTAAGTCAGAACCATTAGTAAGTAAACGTCCAGTTAAGGCAAAGGAAAAGGATAATGATCTTCCACGCTACCTATCAATACTTGGTGGCTTAGGGACAGCAGGAATAATTGAGCTGTGGTACAAATTAAAATAAACTAGGAAATGTTCTCGTGGTTATTTTTCACGATTAACCGTTATATCTTTGGCAACAAAAAAAGCTAGCGAAAAACCTTTAATTTTTCACCAGCTCCTTAAGCCTTGGTTATTATCGTAATGTTTTTAACCGTTCATCGATCATCCCTAGGACAGTTTCGACATTCTTCGGATTCTCAAGATCATAGCGTTCTAGGTCAATTTTCATTTTGGGACTTGCATCGTAGTCTTTGTACCACTGCTTATATGCACTCCACATTTTGTAGTAGTAATCCTTTAATTCTGGATTAGTATCGATTTGTTCATAATCCCGACCACGCTTTTTAATCCGGTATAAAATTGTTTCAAAGTCGGTTTCGGAATAAACCATCAAGTCTGGTGCCCGTTTTGGCAGTTGCTGAAGATCACTCATCATGTTATCTAAGAGCTTTAAGTAAACTTCTAGCTCTGTATCTGTAATGTTGCCTTCTGCGTTATTTTCACGCGTGAATAGGGCGTCCTCATAGATTGAACGGTCAAGTACGTTATTATCATCTGTAAGTGCCTGTTTGATCATTGAAAAACGCTTATTTAAGAAATAAATCTGGAGTAAAAAACCGTATTGTTTTGGGTTCTTGTAGTACAACGGTAAAACTGGATTTTCTCCGACTGGCTCAAAAAATGCTTTTGTATGTAAGTGTTCAGCAATCTTTCCAGTTAATGTAGTCTTGCCGACACCAATCATCCCTGCTGTAATAATCACCATAATGGCCCCTCTTTACTTTTTTGTCACAGAAACCATCTTACTACAAAATATTGTGGAAGAACACACTTAATTTTACAAGATTTGGTGGTTAGGTAAATTGATTTATCGAATTAAAGGGTATTACATCTGCTTTGTCAGCGATTATAATGTTACGTATGGGATGGTTAAATATTTAAAATTTAATCATGTGAAAAATTAATAGTAAGGAAGTCAAGATGAGAAGAGAAAGTGAAAATGATAACCGCGTCCAATTAACATTAGCAAAGCAACAAGGGACATTGATTGAGGTTCATAACCTTCCTAATGATGATTATTTTAATGTTGGCTTTGTTGTTGCCCTTGATCCTGTCTTTTGTTTAATGATCAGTATTGACTGGGATGGAAAAATTAATGGGTTAATTGCTATTCGGATTAAAAGTATTTTATATACTGAACGTCATAGTGACTATTTAACGGCGGTTTCGGAAAAGACAAAAGTTGCCCATGATTATGGTTACTTTGATATTTGGCAAGTACAAAAATTTATTGATGACCACCCTGAGATGATGAGAGGAGATTTATTATCTAATCTATTAACAGACTCATTCACTAATAAGCTGCCGGTAGTAATTGGTACGGATAAATATAAGGGGAGGGATGATTTCACTGGAGTAATTACGGAACTTAATGCCATCAAACTGACTCTCCACTATTTTAATGAGCACGACCTCTCATCATTGTGGGAGTATGATATATTACGCGCAAAAATTGATTATCTTCGCGTTCGGGGCGCACAAATGGCGACGGGGCGACAAATCCTTCAAGATATTTTTAAGGAGTTATGATTGCAAATAAAACTAATTTAGTTTAAGGTAAATAAAATGATATTTAGCTTAATAAAACTGTTTACTAAAGAGGTTGGACAGCAATGAACAAGAAGATAACGATTCGTGACTTAGCAAAAGAAGCAGGAGTTTCAGTTACAACCGTCTCTCAGATCCTTAATAATAAGGGCGAACGGTTTAGTAAAGCAACACAGGAAAAAGTTTTTGCGTTACGGGATAAGTATAAGTATGTTCCCGATTTTAATGCCCGCAATCTAATCTTGAAAAGTGCGAAAACAATTGGCGTACTAGTTCCTAATATTGCCAATCCGTTTTTTGGGACGTTTATTGAGGGGGTACAAAGTGTTGCCCGCGAGGCTGATTTTATCCCATTAGTTTTTAGTGCTAATAAGAATCTTAAACTTGAAAAATATTACCTTTCGCAAATGATAGAACGCTCAATTAGCGGTCTTGTTATTGCCAGTGCTACAATGACGACGGAAACAATTAAAGAAGTTATTTCTTTTAATGATATTCCATATATTTTATTTGACCAGAATCACACACAGGACGGTGCTCGGGTACAAACAAGTGATTATTTAGGCGGGCAGATTGCGGCTAATTACCTATTAAAATTGGGCCACAGACATATTGCCGTGCTAACATCTAATAATCCCACCGAAAATTTAAACCATCGGATGAGCGGTTTTAAAAAAGTAGTTGAAGAAAATAATTTAACCGTTATTGATTCGCAAGATGTTGTACGTGCACCTCTTACCAAGGCTGGGGGATATGAGGCTGCTGACAAAGTGCTTGCTACAGGAGCTTCTGCAGTGTTTGCTGCCAACGATGAGATGGCAATTGGTCTTCTCCGTGGCCTCCATGAAAGAGGAGTCAAAATTCCAGAAGATATCTCAGTAATGGGCTATGACAATATTTACTGGGATGACTATGTATACCCACGATTAACCACCGTTCAACAGCCGATTTTTGACTTAGGCGCTGGGGCTACTAAGATGTTGATTGAACGCATTAATCATAATAGTTATGAAGCGCGTGTCCAAAGCTTTCCGGTAAAATTGATTGAACGTGATAGTACAGGTCCCTATCGACAAAAATAATATGGTATGATGGTATTACTAGTTTAATGCTTGTTTATTTAAGGAGGAAACAAATAAATGACAAACCATGTAACAATTGTAGGTAGTTTAAACGTTGATACAACAATGAAAGTTAAGCGGATGCCATTACCCGGGGAGACAATTGCTGCTCTAGATAAGACCAATGCTGCTGGTGGAAAGGGTGCTAACCAAGCAGTTGCTGCTGCTCGTTCTGGGGCAGAGACAGCCTTTGTTGGCCAAGTTGGTGAAGATGCTGGTGGAGAGATGATGGTTCAAGCACTTAAGGATAACAATGTTGATACTACGGGTATTCATGTTGATTCTAAAGCAGGGACTGGCTCTGCTGCCATTCTCCTAGATGAGAATGGTCAAAACAGTATCTTAGTATACGGAGGAGCTAACCAACAATTAAGCGTTAAAGAAGTTGAAGATGCTCGTGACCAAATTGCGTCCGCTGACTTCGTGATTGCTCAATTTGAAACTCCACAAGAAGCAACTTTGCGGGCATTCCAAATTGCTAAAGAAAACGGAGTTAAGACAATCTTAAATCCTGCGCCAGCACATAAGATTGATCCGGAAGTACTCAAGTTGACTGATTTAATTATTCCAAATGAAACTGAAAGTTCTGCATTAACAGGAATTATTGTTACCGATGAGACTTCAATGTTAATGTCAGCTGCTAAGTTTGCCCAAATGGGAGTTCGGAACTTAATTATCACGGTTGGTGCTAAGGGTGCTTTCTATTGCACGCAAGATGGTTACAACTTTATTCCAGCTTTCAAGGTTAATGCTGTTGATACGACAGCTGCTGGTGATACGTTTATTGGCGCGTTATCATCGCAATTAAAGCCAGATATGAGTAATATTGAAAAGGCGTTAGTATATGCTCAACGGGCAAGTTCGTTAGCCGTTCAAAAATTGGGAGCTTTACCATCAATCCCTACCCATGATGAAGTTATCGCTGCGTCAAAAAACAACTAACATAAAGAATTGAAATAAAAAGGCTCAGGGCGTTGGTTATAATGTTCTGAGCCTTAGTTTGCTTAGTATTATTTGCGGTTTTAAATTTGATTTAGTAAACTGTTGAACAAATAATAATGGAGGTTTTACTAGTGAAAGCGGAATTTATCCTTAAGGTAGTTACGCCGCCGTTTATCATATTTGCGATTCTGGTGTGGCTGACGATTGAACACTATATTTCAGGATGGGTTATGTACCTATTATGGGTTATTGGTTTTGTGGTTGCTAATATTATTGTGACTAAAATATCGACCCGTTGGAGTATTCAACGAATGCGGGAAAAGCGAGCAAAGGAAGAGCAACAAAAGAATGAGAATAATTAAAGAGTCCTGGGTGTTTAGGGTTATCTTAATAGCGATAATGTTGATTGCTATTGAGATACCACCAATTGCCGTTAAGTTTGCAATCTATTATTCCCCAACAAACCAGTTGGCGGTTTATGGTTTTATGACCTTGTTTATATGCTTAATGTTAGCAATTATTTGGTGGGCACGACATACCTATCGCTTCTATAATCAGTTGGGTGCGCCCGCTGGAATCAAAGTTAGGTGGATTATTGGCGGTTATTTAGCAATCATTGTGGGGATGGACGTTCTTAGCTTTCTGAACCAAATGATTTACCACCAAACTGAAACAGCTAATAACGCTGCTTTAGGCAGTATGCTTGGTCACAATCAGATTATTACGGTTGTTTTTATGTTCTCTGCTGTGATATTGAGTCCAATTGCAGAGGAATTTATCTTCCGTGGCACCCTTACTAACATGTTTTTTAAGCGTGACAATATTTGGCCTAAGGCGATTCTTTCAGGGATTATATTTTCAACTGGTCATATGAGCACTAACCCGATTAGTTTTTTAATCTATGCTTATATGGGTTTTATTTTGGCATTGGTTTACTTGAAAACTGGTGATCTCCGCAATTCGATTGCTGTCCATATGATTAACAATGCAATTGCGATGTATGTTCTTTTTGCTCAAATTAGTTAAAGGCACTCCTTGTAATCGCTTACAAAAGGTGGTATATTATTGGTGTGGAAAGATAAGATTGAGGAATATTAATTACATATCCTCTTATTATTTGGCGCTGAAAATATTAGAGTAGGCGAGAAGCAACGTAAGCGTGACTAGAAAACTCGTATTAAAGTATTTATGTAATAATATTAAAAAGTCACCAGGGTGCACCAAATGATAATTAAATGCGACTTTGCGGAAGTTAGAATCAAAAGTGGATTAAATGTTAGTTCTCAGGCAAAGTAGCAGATTCTTTCCGTATTAGTAAAAAGAGGCTGGAAAAATTCCAGCCTCTTTGTTATTTTAAAGTGGTAGTAATATTAGGAGGAGTAATAGATGTTTTTATCAACAGAGGGGTTTCCACAAGCACACCGCATTTTAGGAATTGTCAATGCGACCAGCCATTTAGCGATGCCAACAGAAGCAATTGATTCATTTGAGTCAATGGATCAACTATTTATTGATGTCCAAGAAAAATTAAAACGACGGGCAAGTGAAAAGGGAGCCGATGGCGTAGTAGAAGTACGGTTTACGACTAATGTTGCAAATATGCAAGTGGCGCCAAAGTTCCTAGTGTTAACGGCCTATGGTACAATGATTCAATTTATGAAATAAACACGGACCAGCAGGTTAATATTATGCGGGTCTTTTTTGTATTTAAAATTGCGGACTTATAAAATAAAAAGCCTTTAATTACTATGAATAATAGCATTTAAAGACTTTTTTTAAATGCCTCAGGCAGGATTCGAACCTGTACATGGATAACCATACAACGACCTGAACGTTGCGCGTCTGCCAGTTCCGCCACTGAGGCACTAAACTATTTTGTAACATTATTAAGTATAACGAATTCAGCAAAAATTACAAGCATTTTTTCAAAGCTGATTGCGAACGTAGCGATTCCTTACTATACTAAAGAAGTGAGCAGATAGAATTTGGGGAATTAACAATGAAAAAGAAAATTTATGAAGTAATTATGGTTATCCTAGCAGTTATTTCAATTTTATTGATTATTTTGGACTATGGATCAGTCATTAATATCAATACCGGATATCCAGCATTATTAAATAACATCATATTGGTTGTCTTCACTGTTGATTATTTTATTCGGTTTTCTTTGGCAAAAGATAAAAAGCAATTTTTTAAGCAGAACTTTTTTGATTTAATTTCGATCATTCCAGTGAATGCAACATTTAATTTATTCCGTTTTGCTCGAATTGTGCGCTTTATTAGTGTTTTGCGCATCTTCCGTCTTATCGGTTTAACTGGTAAGCTTAACCGCCTTCTCCAAACGAATGGTCTGATTTATGTAATGTATACTAGCGTTTGCATCCTTGTCGTATCTGCATCGATGTATTCGATAAGTGAGCATAAATCATTTGGCAATTCCTTATGGTGGGCAATTGCTACGGCTACAACGATTGGTTATGGTGATATTTCTCCCCACACTTTTTTAGGAAAGCTTGCCGCAATTTTGCTGATGGTTATTGGAATTGGCTTTGTTGGTGTCTTGACTAGTTCAATCACTAATTTCTTTATTCAGGATCATACGAGTGACCGCATGGAAGAAGTGTTGGAGAAATTGAATAAACTCGAAGAGGCGAACAAGGAGCTACGGGCTGAAATTAAGAAAATAAATAATAATACCGAAGAAGACTAATCATCAAATCAGAAGCTGAATAAATTTTTCAGCTTTTTTATTTATGTTACAGTAAACCCAATTATCTTGGTTAGGAGAAATAAAATTATGAAAGCTCTATCGATTCATCCTGAATATGCGATGGAAATTCTCAATGGAACTAAAACTGAAGAGTATCGAACTTGGACAACTCATTATCGTGGTGATCTTTTAATCTGTAATTCAGCCAAAAAGACTCATGGTGCCGTTGCCGGTTATGCCTTATGTGTTGCAAAAATAACGGGTATTGAAAAAAGAACTGCTAGTGATGGTCCCTATTATGCTTGGCAAATTGCGCCTTTTAAACAAGGTGGTTCTTATTGGATCGACCCAGTTAAAGTAAAAGGGCAGTTAAAACTTTTTAATGTTGCTGATGATTTAATTGTTCCAGCACCGTTTACTAATCCGTTTTCTCTTGCTGGTAAAGAATGGTATCGAGAAAAAATTGCTCCCTTAATTTATTAGGATATTTTCACAACATCACTGATGCGTTATGATAGAAAATAAAAATTGAGGCAAATCATTATGAAGCATAGTTTTATTATTGCAACGCATAATCAACGGAAAGCACGTCAAATTGAAGAAGTGCTTCAGTTTTATCATTATAATGGTCAAATGTACACAACAAAGTTGCCGCAACAGCAATTTCCGCCTGAAGCAACGATAAGTTATCGTGAGAATGCAATTGGGAAGGCTGTTTTCATTAGCCGGCAACTACCAACTGATTTGATAATCGCTGATGATTCTGGTCTTGAACTAGTAGCGTTTCCTAATAGGTACGGTGTTCAAACTGCGCGGGAATTAGCCGTTGAGGTTCCCAATGGTCAGCTTAATAATTACCTAATACACTTAGTAGCTGGCAAGTCTCGTCAATTTAGCATGAAGACGACGATTGCCTTAGCAGTTGGTGGTCATGTCAAAAAAATTGGTTACGGTGAATTGACAGGAACAATTGCCGATAAGGAACGAGGGCAAAATTCAACCGGCTTTGACCGAATCTTTATTCCTGCTGGCGAAAAAAGGACGTTAGCGGAGATGGAACGTGCGCAACGATTTTCTTATCTTCATCGTGCACGGGCAGTAAAAAATCTGGTAGCTCAGTTAGAAAATGCAAGATGAGGATTACAGCAATTTTAACCGCTTAAATTAACCATAAACAACAACTGCTATTAAAATGGCAATATTATTTACGTGGTGGTTAGGTCTTACGAGGACATGATGTTGAAGAAAGCAAGCACCTAATTCAAATAATTGATACCATTGATAGTAGTTAGCAGTTTAGATCCAGCAGCAGGCAATCCCCAAAGCAGCAATAAGAGCTACCAAGAGCAGGACAGTCAAATGTGGATTCCCAAATGTTTCGCGTTTGAGACGAAAGGCAGTCTCCATTAAAATAAAGACGATGATTAAGTAAATAACCCATAGAATATCACCGGCAAGCTGACTTTTAAAATGAAGAAATACATGGACAATTGAAGCAGATAATAAAATAAAATAGAATAATCGGCTAAGTTCAAGCCAATTAGTAACTTTACGTTCGATTTTTGCGTGAAGACCAGTGGTTGTGGTGACTAATAGAATCACAATAAGAGCAGTCACAATTATTTTTAACATACGGATAAACTCCCTTCGGCTTTGATTTTAGCATTATTGAGAATAACTGACTATATACTTTTGGCTTGAAAATATAGTGAAAAAAGTGTAAGGTACGTATATTACTTCCAGATAATAAATAATATTTGAGGTGAGATTAAGTGGCAGATTTTGAAATTGGGGATATTGTAAAAGCTAAAAAATTTGGTCCCTTAGAACATGATTTTTCAGGTGTTATTGAAAAAGTTTATACTAATTCAGTTATGATATCGATTCAAGACTTCGATCCGTCTGATAAGAGTGGGGTCAACGAACTAAATGGTCGGGCAGTTGTTCGGCAAAAAGATGCCAAAATGATTAAGGCGGTTCCTCGTGAAGAAAAGAATGATGAGGAAACCGATGAGGAGAAATCATCTAAGAAGAAAACAAAAAAATCTTCAAAAAGTGATGACAAATAATTAGAAGAGGTATATACTAACTAAGTGTTGAGCTTAGTTAGCTTATGCGGGTATAGTTTAGTGGTAAAACTTAACCTTCCCAAGGTTGCGTCGCGAGTTCGATTCTCGTTACCCGCTTACATAAAAAAGGTCGGTGAAAAATTCTCACCGACCTTTTTTATTGCTAAATAATTAAAAATTCACTTGCAGGAATGTCTGCTTTTTCCTAAAGATGTATTCTACATTTCAATATTGGCAAGAACCTCTTGCATTGTTATCGCTGATTGGCGCATCTTTTCAACTTCATCCGCTGTCAATGGGTATTCAATTACTTGACCGATTCCCTGACTATTAATGATAGCTGGTGTACCAAGATAAATATTTTCAATCCCATATTGCCCATCTAACGGAGCAGATATTGGGAGAACGATATTCCGGTTTTCAATGATTGCACGGGTAACAGCAGATAGACACTTAGCAATTCCGTAGAAAGTAGCACCTTTATTAGTAATGATTTTTCCGCCCGCTTGATGAACAGCTTCTTCGATTTCTGCTTTATCGGTTGATGAGAGGGCCGTCAAAGTAGTGAGGGGCTTGCCACCAATAGTAATTTCATTAAAGGCTGCAAAAGAAGTATCTCCATGTTCGCCTAGCATCAAGGCATCGATGACGTTAACTGATAGGTGGAGCTTCTTGCTTAAAAGGACCCGTAGCCGTAGTGAGTCTAAGGAAGTACCGGTTCCAATGACTCTTTCTTTTGGGAAACCACTGATCCGTTGAGCAAGAGTTGTCAGGATATCAACGGGGTTACTCGAAATAATAAATACCCCTGCAAACCCGCTAGCAACGATTGGATCAATAATTGTTTTTAAGATTGTTGCGTTTTTATTAACAAGGTCTAATCGTGATTCGCCTGGCTTACGGGCAATTCCGGCAGTAATTACCACCACGTCAGCATCAGCGGCGTCGGCATAATCTCCAGCGTAAAGCTTAACGGGGCTGGTTAGTGGGGTAATATCTGCAAGGTCAAGGGCATCCCCTTCCGCCTTTGCTTTTGTCCGGTCAACAATAACTAATTCATCGATTTCGTTAGTTGATTGCAATAACGAGAATGCAAATGTTGAACCAACGGCTCCGTCACCAATTAATACAACTTTGTGCCGATATGTGTCAAGCATCAATAATTCCTCCTAGCGCAGCTCTTTTTGCGCGTCCCAATGGTTGATTGGACCAAATTTATGGCCGACCGTTAAAGGATTGGCAATAGCTGCATATACAGCATCTTTAGCCTTTGTTACTGCCATTTTAACACTATTTCCTTTCGCAAGTCCAGCAGCAATAATTGCCGAAAAGCTATCGCCTGTGCCATTAAGTCGATCCGTTTTGACATAGGGCTTAGAAAGCCAGAAACTTTCGCCGCTTTCAAGGAGAACAAAATCGTCAACGGTCGGTTGGCGCTCGTCATTGTGGGCTCCTTTAATGATTACATTCTTGGCTCCTAATTGTTGGAGATGATGGGCGGCTTCAACTCGGTCTTCTTTAGTTTGCATTTCCATCCCCGTTAGTTTTTGGGCCTCATAGAAGTTCGGGGTGATAACAGCTGCCAAGGGAATGATTCGTTCGCGAAACAATTCGTATGCTGATTGCTCCAACAGCATGGCCCCATGTTTGGTAATGATAACTGGATCAACCACTAGCGGACCAAAATCGTTTGCCGAATAGTTATCTGCAACGACATTAATTACATCGTCATTAGCCAGCATCCCAGTTTTGGCGGCTTTAATTGCAAAATCTTCTTTTAATACCCGAAATTGTTCGGCAATAAATTCTTTTGGCATAACTTGTGACGAGGTGATTCCGTATGAATTGCCAGAAACAGCTGCGGTTAAGATTCCGTGACCGTATACCCCATCTGCAAAAAAAGCATGAAGGTCAGCTGGCATTCCGGCACTGCCATCTGAATCATGACCGGCAATCGTTAAAGCTTGGATTGTGGATTTTGTCATAAATAACTCATCAACCTTTCATTAGTATTTAATAATCACTATTGTAACATATAATAAGTAACAAAAAAGCGATAACCAATGCCTGAGGTTAGTGTAAGATTTTCATAGGTTGGATGAATAATTCATCTGGTCGTGGAAATCTTTTTTGTAGACCAATTTACTT
>NZ_RDBR01000059.1 GCF_009663775.1 Lactobacillus sp. 0.1XD8-4 | reverse complement strand
TTCTTTTGATTAGGGATATTCAAAAGTCTATCACAAATGGCTTTTTATTTTTTCTAACTTAATTTTACAAACGACGATATTAAAAGTTTTGAAAAATGATTAGTTGATTGTACAATAATAATATTGAAATTTGCAAGGAGGGTACTAAATGAACTTTGTAGCTATGGACTTTGAAACTGCAAGCGGTAAACGTTATAGTGCCTGCTCATTAGCATTAACGATTGTTCGCAACGGACAGATCGCTGATGAGTTCTATACACTAATTAATCCCCATACTGACTTTTTCTGGCGTAACATTCAAATTCATGGGATTCATGAACGCGATGTTTTGAATGCGCCAGACTTTCCAGCAGTATGGCAACACGTTAAACAGTTTTTTACTCCTGATAAGCTAGTAATTGCGCATAATAATCGTTTTGACAACAGTGTCTTAAAAAACACTCTTGAACACTATCAGCTTGAAGTGCCGGCTTATCAAACCCTTGACACAGTTACCAGTAGTCGCCGATTAATCCCCGGCTTAGCAAATTATAAGTTAAATACCGTATGTGATGCATTAAATATTGATCTTCATCACCACCATAACGCACTTGATGATGCTCAAGCCTGCGCTAATATTTTACTCTACCAGAGTCAGCACTTTACCCCGCAACAAATCCAACCTTTTATTAAAATGGTGGGATGAAAGGAGACATAATGACAGAAATTAAACTTAAGGGCGGCCAGCTTAGCCTCAAACAATTAAACGCTATTTTTAAAACTATCCCTGTTGAATTTGATTTTATTGACGAGAATGATATCGTCCGATGGTCCTCGGCGAATAAACATCGTCTCTTCAAGCGAACAGATAGTGACCTTGGAAAGCATGTATTAGAAGTTCATCCTGGCCATAGCCAAAACCATGTTAAACAGGTTCTTCATGATATGCACAGCGGGGATCGTGACTCAATTAATATCATGATTAAACACCATGATCATCCCGTTAACATTGCTTTTTATGCCCTTCGTGATGAAGATGACCATTATTTAGGATGCGTTGAAGTTACCCAAGATGTTAGCACCCATCAACAAAAAGGTTCCCGCTGGCGCAACATTAAACAAATTTTTTATAAAAAATAAGGGTTCAGGTTGTTGGATATCCAACACCTGAATCCTTATTTTCTTGGCCGGTATTTCATCTGAATAACACGGTGTCCTTCTTCAATTGTCCTCCCAGTATCCACAAAATTTAGTTGATGGTATAACTTAATTGCTGCCACATTATCCTCAAAGACTGTTAAGACTAAGTTCTCCAAACTACTATACGTATTAAACCAGTATTCAGCTTCATCAACTAGCAAACGGCCAATCCCATTTCGCCAATACTTTTTACGGACAATTACGCCTAGTTCACCGGTAGTTGGTTGGTTTTCTAATACCATTACCGTTACCATGCCAACAATTTCATCCTCTAGCATCGCTAATAGCATCACACAATCATCGAACTGGTTAATTAAGTCGATATTTCTAGCTTCTTCTGTTTGACTAACTTCATTTAAATGCGGAATGAGAACCGCATCACTTTCCATGGCAGTTTCCCGCAAAAATTTTAAAACCTGCTCAGCATCTTTGCTTGTAGCCAACTTAATTGAAATCTCGTCTGCCATTACTCAATCACGCCTCTTACGATTTGATTAAAATGTTTGCCATGTGGTTCAAATTCGAGTACTCGCGTATCATCATCACCTGTCCGCTTGAAGTGAATTGCCAAAAAATCTGCAGGTAATTCATCTTCAACAAACTCAGCCCATTCAACAACTGATACCCCGTCGCCATCAAAGTATTCTTCAAGTCCTAAGTCCTCTGCTCCACCATTTTCCAAACGATAAGCGTCCATATGGTATAACGGTAACCGCCCATCTTGATATTCATGAATGATGGTAAAAGTTGGACTTTTAATAATATCTGGTATTTCCAGCCCCTTAGCAAGGCCCTTAGTAAAAGTCGTTTTCCCAGCACCGAGATCCCCATCTAGAACTAAGACATCACCTGCTACTAACTGTTGACCAATCTTTTCTCCAAGATCAATCGTTTTCTCACGGCTTGTCATGGTTAATTTTTCCATATTAATCTCTCCTGCTTCATAATAACTAGCCCTATTGTAGCCTATTCAGCCAAAAACAAAAAGAGTATAGGATAGAACTAGCTTATCTGGTTCGTAATCCTACCTCCCTTCAGCTGGCTAAGCTGGCCAAATGATGATTTATTAACAGTTGACTACCAGCTAGCTACTATCTTTGTTGTATTTTCATATTTAAAACAACAAAGAGACTGAGTTTTCCCCAGCCTCTACTATTTTAATAAACGATAACAAGATAACATGACCAATAACCACAAGATTCGCGTCTAAGTGCGAATAATAAGCAACCTGTAACGTGCTAATCATCGTCTTAACTTAGCAAACTGCCTTATCGAGAAGGTTATTTTCCACTCCTAATTAATTTTATAGTGCTTGAGCAGCAGTAATCATTGCAACCTTGTATACATCATCTTCACTGCATCCCCGTGAAAGATCGGCAATTGGGGCATTAAGTCCTTGCAAGATTGGTCCCACGGCCGTAAAGCCACCAAAACGTTGAGCAATCTTGTAACCAATATTACCAGCTTCCAAACTAGGGAAGATAAAGACGTTGGCGTGACCAGCAACCTTTGAACCTGGCGCCTTTAATTCACCAACTTCTGGAACAACAGCCGCATCAAATTGTAATTCACCATCAACAGGCAATTCTGGATCCATATCGTGGACAAGGTTGGTAGCATCGGCAACCTTGGTAACCATGTCACCCTTTGCCGATCCCTTAGTAGAGAAGCTAAGGAGGGCAACCTTAGGATCAATTTCAAATAGACGTGCCGTTTCTGCACTTTGAACAGCAATTTCTGCCATTGTTGGCGCATCTAATTCAATGTTAATTGCACAATCAGCAAAGATATAACGCTTATCACCTTTAAGCATTAAGAATGCACCACTAATACGGTGAGCGCCTGGCTTGGTTTTAACAATTTGTAAAGCCGGCCGAACTGTTGAACCAGTTGAATGAACAGCACCAGATACCATTCCGTCAGCCTTTCCCATATAGACAAGCATAGTTCCAAAGTAGCTAACATCTTCAAGCATCTTATGAATTTGTTCAGGAGTATTCTTACCCTTCCGCCGTTCCATTAGTGAGTCAAACATTGCTTGCTTATCTTCTTCAGGATAAGTAGCGGGATCAATAATTTGTAAACCAGCAAGATCAAAGTTATTTTCTGCAGCAACTTTTTCAATTGCATCCTGATCACCAAGAAGGATCGGCTCTACTAAACCATCTTTCTTCAACCGGACAGCAGCGCCTAAAATCCGCTTATCTTCACCTTCAGGAAAAACAATTGTCTTGTTTTGTCCCTTTACCTTTGCAGCAATCTCATCAAATAATTCCATAATGCAAGTACCTCCTTAATGGTTACTAAACATTTTAAAGTTGTGACTTTCTATCTCGTCACGCCTTTATCAATAATTGGTTGGGCAGGTAACTGCCAGTCGATTGGCTGTTCTCCCATTGCTTGAAGTGCCTCATTAGTCTTTGAAAATGGCCGTGATCCAAAGAAACCACGATTTGCAGATAGTGGACTAGGGTGAGCCGATTCCAAGACGATATTAGTGGTGGTATTAATCAATTGTTTTTTATTCCGGGCTGCTCGTCCCCAGAGGATAAAGACAACTGGTTTAGGACGTTCAGACAAAGCATGGATAGCCGCATCTGTTAATTGTTCCCAACCATGACCACGATGCGAGTACGCTTGCCCCGCACGAACTGTCAAGACAGAATTTAGTAACAAGACACCTTGGTCTGCCCACTTTTTTAAGTAGCCATGATTAACTGGTGTACAGCCTAAGTCAGCTTGCAGTTCTTTGTAGATATTCTGTAATGATGGCGGAACTGGAACACCCGGCAATACTGAAAAGCTGCACCCATGGGCCTGATTAGGTCCGTGGTATGGATCTTGCCCAAGAATAACAACCTTCACCTTACTAAACGGTGTCCATTCAAATGCTTCAAAAATATGATGCATTTCGGGATAAATTGTTTGATGTGTATATTCTTCTTTTAAGAAATTATGCAACTGTGCATAGTATGCACTTTCAAACTGGGGCTTTAAGACTTCCCACCAGTCATTATGAATTAATTGTTTCACGATTATTAGCACCTCGCCTATTATTTTAGCATAATTAAACATCATGATGCGATAAATTGGAAGCGTTTTTTATTGTTAGAAGTTTATTCACCAATTTTAGCAATAAGCTGGTAAAATAAAAGATAGATTATCAAAGAATGGTGGTGGCAAAGTGCGACAATTATATATTCGTGATCGTTCAACAGATTTACACGGGACAACTGTTATTCGCGATAAAAATGGCAAATCCTGCTATCTCCTTGTCGGTAAGTGGGGAATAAGACACGATGCCCTATCATTATATGCAATTGATGGCGCACTTTTAGCCGAAGTAAAACAACTTTCACTAGGTCTATTACCAAAATTTGCATTATATGTTAACCGTCAACGCGTTGGAACAATTGGCAAAGGCTTTGGTCTTGTTCAACAGGTCGTCTACATTCGGGACATCAATTGGATTATCGTTGGTTCACCTTTAACAAGTCGTTATCGGGTATTTTGTGGTAGCCACTTAGTTTTTTCTATTCATCCGGTTAAACTTTCAAGCGGTTATTGTCACGAATTAAAAGTAAATAATAAAAATGATGAGCCATTAGCCATTCTCGTTGCTAGCATCCTGAATCACTGGGCACGACGAAGCAATCAAGAACCGATTTTCGCTAAATTATTAAAACGTTCTCCAAATTTAGGAACAAGCATGTCATTTTCGATTAGTAACCAATTAAATCTATCAATTAATAAGAAAGTAAAATAAAAGGTTGTTGATAATTGCACTTCTCTATCTGGCAATTATTAACAACCCTTTTTATTTAATAATGCTTCATTACCCGTTCAATTTCTCGGTTTTGTTCACGTCGCTTAATTGCTTCCCGTTTATCATATTGATGTTTACCCTTCGCCAGCCCTAAGAGGACTTTTGCGTAACCATGCTTAATATACATTTTTAACGGAATAAGCGTAACCCCTTTATCTTGTAAAGCACCATTAAGTTTATTAATTTCTTTTTTATGCAATAATAACTTTCGATTGCGCAACGGATCTTGATTAAAATACGTACCGTTATCATATTCACTGATATGCACGTTCATTAACCATGCTTCACCATTACGAACCTGTGCAAATCCATCCTTAAGATTAACCCGGTGAGCACGAACCGACTTTATTTCGGTTCCTGTTAAAACCAAGCCTGCCTCAACTGTGTCTGTTACAAAATAATCGTGACGGGCCTTTTTATTTTGAGCAATTAAGTTATCGCTATTTGGCTGCTGGGATTTTTTTGCCATAATATTCCTCCCCACTTTTAATGGTGACGACGAACGTTTTCTTGATCACGCGAATTATTGTGGTGCCGTGTTTGTCCACGATTTATTTGCCGATTATTTTGCCGGCCATTTTCCTGGTGACTACGCCGCCACTTGCCTTGTGTGTTCCGATAATGGCTTCCATTATTATTTTCACGACGACTATTATTATTTGAACGTCCATTACGACCACGACCCCGGCCGCGATACTCATCATTATGCGGTACCCGGATTTTGGTCTTTGGAGCACTTTCAGGGTTAACTAATTCAAAGTCGACCTCACGCAAATCTTTATCTGCTCGAATTAACTTAACCTTAATTGGCTGACCAATTTGGAAAATCCGATGCGAACGCCGGCCAATCAATGCCAAATGTTTTTCTGAATATTCATAATAATCATCATTCATAACGCTAATATGAATTAATCCTTCTACCGTATTTGGTAATTCGACAAATAAGCCAAACTTCATTACTGAACTAACAACAGCATCAAAAGTCTCGCCTACATGGTCTTCCATGTACTCAGCCTTCTTCATGCTATCAACATCACGTTCGGTATCAATCCCCCGTCGTTCAGTCACAGAAGTATGTTCAGCAATCTCTGGAAGCTTATCGCGCCAATGATCTTTAGCAGCTTCATTCTTTCCATGTTTGTCATACCATTTAATTAAACGGTGAACAGTATCATCAGGATACCGCCGAATTGGTGAAGTAAAGTGTGTATAATACTTTGCCCCTAATCCAAAGTGGCCTAATTCTTCATCAGAGTATTTTGCTTGTTGCATACTCCGCAATAGCATTACTTGAACCATTTGTTCTTCAGGCGTTCCTGCAACATCCTTTAATACCTTTTGCAGCATCTTCGGCTTAACATTCTTGATGTCCCCATGAACATTAATCCCAAATACACTTAAGAAATCAACGAATGACTTAACCCGATCATTATCGGGAGTCTCGTGAATCCGGTAAAGAAATGGAACGTGTTCCTTAAAGTAGTGTTCAGCAACCGTTTCATTAGCAGCTAGCATGAATGACTCAATCATTCGTTCTGATAAGCCCCGTTCCCGCAATTGGATATCTGTTGGGTGACCTTTATCGTCAACAATAATCTTTGCTTCCGGTGCTTCAAAATCGATTGCTCCGCGCTTTTTACGGTTTTTGAGCAAGAGTTTGTGAATTTCACCCATCGTCTCAAACATTGGTACAAGATCTTCATATTGCTTTATTGTCTTTGCATCGTGAGATTTCAAAATTCGGTTTACAGCTTTATATGTCATCCGCGCATGAGATTTCATTACACTTGGGAAGATGCGGTGGTTAACAATGTGTCCTTGCTCGTCAATCTCCATCTCACAACTCATTGCCAGCCGTTCTTCTCCTGGATTTAATGAACAAATTCCATTTGAAAGACGTTTAGGAAGCATTGGTACCACCCGATCAGTAAGATAAACAGAAGTACCCCGTTTAAATGCTTCCCGATCAAGGGGAGTCCCTGGTTTAACGTAATGACTCACATCCGCAATATGAACCCCAAGATGATAATGACCATTATCCATTTTCCAAGCAACAACCGCATCATCCAAGTCTTTTGATTCAATCGCATCAATTGTCACTAATGGCTGATCTGTAATATCTTCCCGTCCTTTTTTTTCTTCAGGAAGGACTTGTAGTGGAATCTTATTAGCTTGTTCCATTACTTCTTTAGGGAATTCATGTGGGACATCATGAGCATAGATTACCGACATAATGTCAATTCCCGGTTCATCCTTATCCCCGATGACCTCTGTCACTGCTCCGGTTAATACTTGGGGAGCCTCATCACTCGGATAAGTCTCAATCGTTGCGGTAACAACCTGGCCATCTAATGGCTTTAATCCTTTATCAGTTACGTAAAAATGATATTGGGATAGCTTTTTATCTTTTAGCAAGATTTCCCCGATGTAATTTCCGACTGTTTCTTGTTTAAACTCGCCGACCATCTGCTCATACTTGTGTTCAACAATCCGGGTAACCTGTCCTTCGGGGCCTTGATCGCTGCCAGGTTTAGCCGGACGTAGCACCTTAACTTCAACCGTGTCCCCGTTTAAGGCATGAAGAGTATGATCGGGATTAATATACATATCTGGCAAGTCGGGATCATAATCCACGAAACCAAATCCCTTATCATTTCCATGAAAAGTACCAACTAACGGCTGTTGTTTGATAATTGCTTCAAATTCACCTTTCTCCGTTACCTTAACTTTCTTCTCCCGTTCTAATTGAGCAAGGGCTTGGACAATGGGGGTAAATTGATCAGCATCGTTCATCCCCAATTGATGGGCAAGACGTTCAGCTGAATAACTTATGTTTGCATTGTCTGTTAAATGCGTTAATATTTTTTCTTTTAAATTATTATTTGTTGTCATTGGAAGACACCTCGAATAAATTTTGTAGATATTTTTCCACATCGGCAAATAATTGACGATGAGCCGTATTAACGGTTAATAGATGTGTTGCATCAGGATAATAATGATAATCAACTATATTGCCATTAGCTAGCAACCGTTCTTTTAGTTGAAATCCTGATTGAGGGTCAATCATCTCGTCAGCACCACCTTGAGCGATAAAAAATGGTTGGTGGATTTGATCCAAATCGTTAGATATTTGATGAGCCATTGATTTTATCTGGTTAAGTTGATGTGGTAGGCGGATTAATAGTTTATCAATTTTTTCATGAATTATTAATGGATTGAATTTTCGTTGGCGATAATACTTCGCAGCAAGTTTAGGGAAATATTCTGGCACATTTGACTGCCCCCAAGTTGTGACTGGCGAGGCAAAAACACCTCCTCCTAGTAATTGAGGATCATTTTCAAGTGCTTTTGTTGCC
This sequence comes from Lactobacillus sp. 0.1XD8-4, assembly GCF_009663775.1. Lineage (GTDB taxonomy): Bacteria > Bacillota > Bacilli > Lactobacillales > Lactobacillaceae > Limosilactobacillus > Limosilactobacillus walteri. The sequence goes on along the minus strand of NZ_RDBR01000059.1, from coordinate 4,001 downwards.
AATAATCCACCTAATGAAAGGCCAAACACCGCAATTTGATCAATTCCTGCATCACGAAGACGAAAAATCGCCATTCGCGTATCATCCCACCAATCTGCCGGCCCATTACTCGCCAGCACATTCTTAGGATCGCCACCATGGCCACTCAATAGGGGGGCAAAAACGGTATATCCTTGCCAATTGAGTTGCCGCCCCAACATGCGAACATCATTGGTATTACCAGTGTATGCATGAATTAAAATGACACCACGTCGTCCGCTATGAGGAAAGAAAAAAGATTCACCAGTATACGTTTTCACTAAACCATCCCCCAAACTTTACCGCGTAGTGATAAAAAAGCCTCCTGGAATCACAATAACTTCAGGAGGCACTTTAAATTTAATGTGACGAGACGTAAATCATTGCCAATGCCAGAATAAAGAAGAGTGCACCACAAATCGTTGTAACAATTTGCATAACTGCTTCAAATCCCCGTGCTTTACGACGCGAGAATAAGTCACCAGCACCACCAGTCAATGCTGACATTGCATCATTATCGTTTTTTGCTGGTTGCATCATCACACATGCGATTAATACAACGCAATCAATTAAGAATAAAGTCATTAATGTGTTATACAAGGAATTCTCCTCCTAATACTTTCACGCTATTATCTCAATTATCATACCATACTTACAGTTCTATTGCTATCCTTGCGCATAATGAGCTGCTCGGGTAACTTTATAATATACTTGCCGAGTAGCTGCTGAGTTTACCCGTAAAATTAACGTATCACCTGCTAAAAGTTTCGTTTGCCCGTTTGGAATTATTTTTTCCTCGCCACGGCAGACTACCATTACAATAGTGTCTGCTGGCCAATGATAGTCTTTTACTTGGCAGCCATCTAACTGAGCTCCAGCATAAATCGTGATTGGCATTGTTACATCTTCTTTATGCTTTCGTTGTTGGGGATTATTACCGATAAAAGCATTAAACATTGCTGTATAAACCGGCTCCCCATGCAATATATCAACTACTAAGTAAGCAACAACGGCCACCAATGCTAACGGCATCAGATGCGCTAATGAACCCACCATTTCTGTAATTAATAGGATAGCAGTAAAAGGCGCCTTACTAATGCAAGCAAAATAGCCAGCCATCGCATAAATAATAAAATTAGGTAAATAACGGATAGGCATTAACCCGAGACGAACCATTAACGCACAATACACAGCTCCTAAAATCGCTCCTAATGTCAGAATCGGTAAAAAGATCCCTCCAGGCAGTTGTGAACCATAACTAATCATCGAAAAGACAAAGCGCAATACAAACAATCCAACAAATAACGAGAGCGAAAATGGCAAAGAACGCAACCCACTAATCAGCTCATTACCGCCGCCAAGAGTTAACGGGAAGTACCACGCAATTGGAATCACCAAGATAAATGGAATAATCGGATAAGCAATTGGTGGTAAATGCGGTATTCTAGCTGCCCATGAGTTTAAATTTAGGATAACAACCTGGTATAGGCGCCCAAGGACTCCGAGAATAATTCCTAAAACAATCAGGTGCCAGTAAAGATCATTCGGCAACATGTAATTATAAGGAACATTCAAGACTGGTCGTAAGCCAAAAAACTGCATTGAAACCATATTTGAGCAAAGCGCACTAACAAAAGTCGACAGCCAAATTACAGGAGAAAAGTTATGGTAAACCTCTTCTAAAATAAAAATAGTAGCTGCAATAGGGGCATTGAAGGCCGCTGAAAGCCCAGCTGCCGCGCCGCTTGCAATCCCAATTTGGCGATTTAAATGACCGACTTTAGCCGTTTCTTCTATTCCTTGACCAATCGTTGCCCCTAATTGAATCGAGGGCCCTTCTCGACCAAGATATAGGCCAGAACCAATGGCAAAAATTCCACCGACAAATTTTCGCCATAAAACCGGCCACCATTTTTCGTCAAATTGATTAGTTAACTGTCCTTCAACTTGCGGAATCCCTGACCCTTTAATATCTGGATTGCGTTGCGCTAACCAACCAAGAATTAAAGCAAGGATGATTGAGCCTCCCAACCATAAAAAGAGGCCCCACGGATGAGTATGAAAATATGTAAAACTAGCCCTAACAAATTGCAAAAAAAACTGAATTGTTAACCGAAAGACACTCACAACTAATCCGGTTAATATTCCAATTAAAATTGCACGCAGTAACTGATTGAACTGATTATAGCGATGAAATGTTTGTTTTCTACTTTCCATCTTCTTCTCCAATTATTAAAAGTCTACTAGCCATTTTACTACAATCATTCGATGATAGAAAATAGGAGTAGCCAAGAAATTAACCGTAACTCCTTGCTACTCCCATCAAGATATTAAATTTTTAAGCTTTTTCGGTCTTAAAGCCGTGCCGAACAAGATAAACGACTACTGCTAAGATTAATACTGCCGCACCAACAATTACGGAAACACGGGTATCGGGATTGATGAACATAAAGATCACAATCACAATTAGCATGATAAACGCGAAATAATTAGAAAATGGATATAACGGCAACTTAAATGGATGGTCAAGCATTAAATCCTTGTTATTACGCCGAAAACGTAACTCCGCCCACAGAATTACAAACCACGGAATCATTCCGGGAAGCACTGAGGAACTGAAGACAACAACGAACATATCAGAAGTTGAATGACTATAAACTGATGAAATCATGTCAATAATAAAACCAATAAGAATTCCACCAGAAATCCCTAAAATTGCCGCATCGGGAACAATTCTTTTCGACAACCGTCCAAAAATCTTGGGCGCATCCCCTTCGTGTGACAACTTAAAGAGCATCCGACTAGAACTGTAGATTCCAGAGTTTGCTCCTGAAAGAGCGGCCGTTAACACAACAAAGTTAATAATCGAAGCAGCGGCCGTAATCCCAACTTTCGCAAAGGTTGATACAAATGGTGACCCCACACTACTTAACTCATTCCATGGATAAATAGTAACAATAACAAAAATTGCACCGACATAAAAAATCAAGATTCGGAAAAGCACTGATTTAACTGATTTAATAATCGCCTTTTGAGGGTTAGCAACCTCACCCGCAGAAATACCTAATAATTCAATTCCTTCGTATGAACCGACGATAATTGACATGGAGAAGAAGAAACCACTCCATCCACCAGTAAAGAAACCGCCATGCGCCCATAAATTACTAAAACCAGTAGGATGTCCGCCATTACCAAAGCCGAAGAAAATCACCATAAATCCTAATAAGATCATGAAGATAATCGTAACAACCTTAATCATCGCAAACCAAAATTCCAGTGATCCATATGCCTTTGCACTTGCCAGATTTGCTAATACTAAGAAAATAATAATAACAATTCCGGCGACCCATGTATGCATATGAGGCCACCAATATTTTAGATATTCAGTTGCCGCAACAACCTCAGACATTCCCACAACGATGTATTCAAACACATTGGCCCACTTAGCAAGATAACCAGCGAGGGGATGGACATATTCAGTTGCGTAATCCGCAAAAGATCCCGTCCCCGGATTGATATAAATCATCTCTCCTAACGCTCGCATTACAATATATAAAATCAAACCAACAAATGCATATGCAAGTAAAACAGACGGTCCAGTCCACTTAATGGTCGAAGTCGAACCCATAAAAAGTCCAACCCCGATTGCACCACCAAGTGAAATCATCTCCATCTGACCAGCAGTCATCGAACGATTAAGCTCTGGTGCCGATTTTTTCATTTGTATCATTATCCTTTCGTCAATTTAACTCTTAAAGATTATATTATATTTTTTACAAAATTCCAACGGCTTTTTCTCATTATTTTTTAATATAAACAATGTAATCGCTTTTCGTCTTATTTTAATTAATGCTAATCGTTTAGCCATTGCGGTTGTTACTTTACTTTGCTATTTAAAATAAGCATAAAAAAGAGGCTGGGAATTAACTATTAAATTCCTTCCTCTGAATATTAAAATCCGAACCATAATTTTTGATTTTCCA
>NZ_RDBR01000058.1 GCF_009663775.1 Lactobacillus sp. 0.1XD8-4 | reverse complement strand
GGGGACAGCAAATGTCCTCTTTTTTGTATAAAAAATCTGGCATGGAATTTTCATCCATACCAGAAAGTGTATACCCAAAAACTTTCTACCATCTCGAGTAGGAAGTTTTTTCTTTTACCTCTTGCCAAATCGTTCTTTAACATATATACTTAGTTACATAAGTAATGAACCATATAACTAATAAGGAGGTGCTCCAATGCAATTTGATTTTGATGATTCCGCACCGCTTTACCAACAAATTGCCGACCAGCTTGAAGAGATGATCTTCTCTGGTGGTTTTGATGAAGAGTCACAGGTGCCATCCACTACGCAGTTATCTCAACAACTGCATATTAATCCAGCAACGGTCCTTAAGGGGATGAATATTCTTGTTGATAAGGGATTGTTAGAAAAACGACGCGGGTTAGGGATGTTTGTAAAAAAAGGAGCTCAGCAAAAAATTATGGAGCAACGAAAAGAAAGTTTCTATAACGATTATGTCAAGAGCTTGTTGGTTGAAGCAGGCAAGCTTGGCATCACTAAGCAGCATTTATTAGATTTAATTGAACGGGGTGAACATGATGGAACAATTAACGGTTAAGAATTTAGTAAAGAAATATCGGCACACTATGGTTCTTGATAATATTTCATTTAACTTAGAACCAGCCAAAATTTATGGCTTGCTTGGCCGTAACGGTGCGGGGAAGACAACCCTGCTAAATATTATGAACTCCCGTATCTTTCCGACTAGCGGAGAAGTCCGAATTGGCGGAGAAGATATCAATAATGATGATGACCTTCTTAGCAAGATTTTCCTGATGAGCGAGGCTAATCTGTACCCACGCGAAATGAATATTCACCAGACTTTTGACCTTGCGGATGCTGCTTATGGCAACTTTAATTATGATCTTGCCAACCGTTTGCTGACGGCCTTTGAACTTGACGGTAAATCTAAAGTAACGAACTTATCAACGGGTCAGCGGACAGCATCTAAGCTAATTGTCGCATTGGCTGTTAACGCGAGCTATATCCTCTTAGACGAGCCAATCTTAGGTCTGGATGCTAATCACCGTGAACTTTTTTACCAAGAGTTAGTCAAAACCTACCAAGAAAAGCCACGGACATTTGTTTTATCGACCCACTTGATTGAAGAAATCCAGCAGTTGGTTGAATATGTCCTAGTTTTAGATCGCCAAAAGATTTTACTTAATGACGATTTAGACACAATTTTAGCAAAAGCCTATGCAATTAGCGGGCCTGCGCAATTGGTTGACGATTACGTCACTGGATTAAAAGTCTTAAAATCAGAAATGCTAGGAAACATTAAGACTGCTTATGTTTTCGATAAGTTAGATGACCAACGGGCAATCCCGGACCAAGTAAAAATAAACCACTATGACTTACAACACTTATTTATCTACTTAACTGATGGGGGCGAGAAATAATGAAAACACAAAAGAGAAATTTAGTTATTTCAACAACATTGCATCGTGCTGGTTATGCGGCGGGGATTGCGTTAGCAGTTGGTATTGGGATTGAACTATTAGTTTATCTTTTAGGTTTTATCATGAATAGCAACCTTGAGTCATTCTTGGTGAGCCTGCAAGCAATTCCATCGACGCTTTCGAGTATATTAGCTTTTGTCTTAGTGTTTTACTTCCTTATTACCCCGTATAGTGATTTTAAGTGGGCAATTCAAAACAGTATTTCCCGCAAGACCCTTTGGCAGGGGCGCCTTATTGCCATGGCGTTATTGACCCTTCTTGTTTGGTTTGTTAGCCAGCTTACTGGCTTGCTGCACCATCCCTTCATGTTTGATGCTGCTTGGCACAGTCTCCTCTCCTACTGTTGTATTGTTCTGACGATGACCGCGATTGGCAATGGTTTTGCCCTCTTGAATCGGCGGTGGAAGTGGATTGTTGGTATTGGCGGTCCCATTATCTGCTTTGTCCTGCTATTAATGGCTGGGTATTCCCTTGCTGGCTTTATCCCAGCATTATCAGCAAGTCGGCTTCTCCAAGCGCTTGTCTCATCTAGTATTACTTGGTGGGTGATCTTAGCGCTGTACTTAGTGATCATCTACGCATTAGCAAAGCTCTTTAATGATAAAATGCAGCTTCGTCGTGATTAGCCAAATTAAACAGGAACAGAAATTATTCATTCCTCGTACCTATTAACAACACACAAAAAGCCTCCAGCGTCCGCTTTTACCGGATACTGGAGGCTTTTTTGGCATTCAACTAGTTAGAGGACTGCTGGCCCACGCTGCTAATCTTCATCTGTATCTTCAATTTGAATATAATTGCTGGTAATATATTTCTTTCGTCCGATCTGATACCAAGTAATCTCATCATTATCGTTGAGTTTCCCAATTAGGATGACTTCATCCCCGTTTGGAATCTCTGCAACCTTATTGCCGTAAGGGGCATCGTAAACATTAATTGATTTATTATGGAGGTAATCAACTTTTGCGCGAACGTCTTTAAGGGGGATTACCGTCATATTATTAACGAGGCGGGACTTTTCCTTTCGCAAATTATTGTTAAACGGATTATCAACTACGTGCATTTGGTCATACTTAATCCATTGGTCCGCTCCGATCTCATACCAGAACTGACCATTCTTAGTAGCGACCCGGTGGAACGATTTAACTGTGATATCGGCGGGAAGAGGGGCGCCGACTGGCATTCCGCCGGCGGTATCAAAAACATATGTCGGTGCATCAAGGTGAAGATACATCTCAATCGATTGAACTTCCCCCCAGTTTTGTTTCCGATAAAAGATATGAACGATCCGCTGACGCATGTCAAAAGTTCCTTGTGTTTCGCCTTCCGTTTTTACGTAACGATAGTTTGGAAATTGTTTTCGTTCGATATGATATTCCTGCCCGATAAAACCACGCATTAATTGTGGTACGGTCAGATTTGCCCCTGAATCGATGTCATTATAGTAAACCCAGATTGGATTTCCAGTTTTAAACTTGTCAATCATTATTAACACTCCGTAACCTTAGTTCTTTATTATTATAGCGCTTTTTAGCAGTTGACACGATATTGAACTGCCATATTTCTCTTGATAATTGCGAATAACTAATTTTTTTATTACAATAAGCCTATTCAAATTTATTCTGATGGAGAAGAAAGATGGCAAAAACACGGCATCAACAGATTCGGCATAACACGACTTTAGCGATTTTTATTGCGATTATCCTTTTACAAGATTTTATCCCTTTTTTTGGTAATATTCCGTTAGGGCCATTGAGCATAACCACGTTGCACGTAACCGTAATTATTGCCGCAATTGTCCTTGGTCCAATGGATGGGGCGATTATCGGCGGCGTTTGGGGGATTTTGACCTGGGTTCGTGCGTTTGTTGCTCCCAGTAGTCCGCTTGCGCCCTTAGTATTTGTTAACCCGCTCGTTTCTGTTTTTCCCCGGATTATGATTGGCTTTTTTGCCGGCTATACTTTTATATTACTGTATCGCTTATTTAAATCAAAGTACGGAGCAGCAATCGGGGCCGCGGTTATCGGAACTCTTACCAATACGGGACTCGTATTAAGCTTTATCTATCTATTTTACCGTACTCCTGCTGTTGCGCAAACATATGGGGTTAATGTTAATCATTTATTAATTGCCCTTGAAACAATCATGGCGACAAACGGGCTGGCGGAGTTAATTTTAGCAATCATAGTTGTACCGATGGTTGCTATCCCCGTTTTGGAAGTGCGTCGAAGATTAGAAGTGAATTAAAAAATAAGCTGGATTAAAGGCCTTATAATGGTCTCAATTCCAGCTTATTTTAGTTTATTGCTTATTTTTTAACGTTTGTTGGAACTTCTTGTGCTGCTTCAACAGTAATATTACCGTCATTATCAAGCTTTGCGGCTAACTTGTGAGCATCACTGTGGTCCAGAACATAATCGGCGATCCGGTCTTCAATTTGTTCCTGGATTACTCGCCGCAGTGGACGGGCTCCCATCTTAGGGTCAAAGCCCATATCCACTAATTTCTCATCAACATCAGCAGGAACGTCAATGTGTAAGTTCTTATCTGCTAGCATGTTATTAACGTCGGAAATCATTAAATCAACGATCTTCATTAAGTCATCTTTAGATAAAGCGTTAAATTGTACAATATCATCAAAACGATTTAAGAATTCAGGCTTGAAGTAGTTCGTTAACTTGTCAATGATTGAGTGGGTACTACCATTAGATTCAGCCCCAAAACCAACGCTTGCTTCCGCGTCGCCAGTTCCAGCGTTAGAAGTCATGATAATAATGGTATCTTTGAAGCTGACAGTCCGGCCTTGTGAATCGGTCAAACGTCCGTCATCAAGGATTTGTAGGAACATGTGCATAACGTCAGGGTGAGCTTTTTCAACTTCATCAAGAAGAATTAAGCTGTAAGGATGGCGCCGTACTTGTTCAGTTAATTGCCCTGCTTCTTCATAGCCGACATAACCGGGAGCAGCCCCGATTAACTTTGAAGTAGAGGTCTTGTCCATATATTCTGACATATCAAAGCGGATCATTGCATCCTTAGATCCAAATAATTGAAGGGCTAGTTGCTTAGCGGTTTCGGTCTTCCCAACTCCAGTAGGACCAACAAAGAGGAAACTACCGATTGGCCGGCCGGATTTATTCAATCCAATCCGGTTCCGCCGAATTGCGCGGGCAACTTTATCCACTGCTTGTGATTGACCAATTACGTGTTCATCAAGCTTCTTGTCTAAGTCACGCAATTGATTTTCTTCTTGCTTTTGTAAGTCACCGACGGGAATGTTTGTCCGTTCTTCCACAATCCGTTGCATATCAGCGACCGTAACAGTTGCCGAGTCTTCGGTGTGGTTTTCTTCTGCTTCTTTTTTAGCTTTTTCTAACTTAGCTACCTGGTCACGATAAAAGGCTGCTTTTTCGTAATCCTGATTATCGGCTGCTTGTTGCTTATGTGCTTCAGCAGTATGGATTTCATTTTCGATTGCGTTTGGATCCACGTTCTTTAAGGTTAAGTTCTTCTTAGAACCGGCTTCATCAAGAAGGTCGATGGCCTTATCAGGTAAGTACCGGTCTTGGATGTAGCGGTCAGAGAGTTTAGCAGCAGCCACAACTGCGTCATCAGTATACTTAACATGGTGGTAATCTTGATACCGGCTCTTGATACCATTAAGAATCCGAATAGTTTCTTCGACAGAAGGTTCATCAACCTCAACCGGTTGGAACCGCCGCGCAAGGGCAGCGTCCTTTTCAATCTTTCGGTATTCGTTAAGAGTGGTAGCGCCAACTAATTGGAAGTCACCACGGGCAAGGGCAGGCTTCAAAACATTACCAGCATCCATGCCGCCTTCTGCATTACCAGCACCCATGATTTCGTGGATTTCATCAATGAAGAGAATAATGTTCTTATTTTTATGAACTTCTTCCATTAATTGTTGCATCCGCTTTTCAAATTGTCCCCGAATTCCGGTACCTTGAACAAGCGAAACGACATCAAGCCGGATAATCTCTTTATTAGCAAGCTTTTCTGGAACTTCCCCGCTAACGATTGCTTGTGCCAGCCCTTCAACCACGGCTGTTTTACCAACACCGGCTTCACCGATAAGAACCGGGTTATTCTTGGTTCGCCGGTTAAGAATCTCAATTACCCGTTTGATTTCATTGTCCCGACCAATGACAGGGTCAATCTTACCTTGACGGGCGAGGTCTGTTAGGTTGATTCCGTATTGACCAAGGATTCCTTTTCCGTTGCGTCCGCCCCCTTGGCGTTGTGCTTGACCGTTCATATTTTGACCATTAGCACCAGCAGCTTGACTTTGCATATTGTTCATTGCATTCATGAAGTCTTCGAGGCTTCCAAAACCGAAATTATTCATTCCGTTACCTCCATTCATCATTTCTGTTTGTAGATTTTGTAGTTTTTGATAACAATTTTGGCAGAGGTCTATTTGCATCCGTTGACCATTAAAATTCATTTGTAAATGAATCGTGGCCGGATTTTGATGGCAGTATTGACATAGCACCTGAAATCTAAATACCTCCTAAATAATGTTCTGCAAGCTTGGGTCTTTGTTTGACCTTTCTTGACCATTGATTAATATTATACTTACTTTTTATCGCAAAGCAAGCTAAAAAACTTAAATATTTTCTAAAAGAGAAAAGCAGTTTCATGGCAAAATAAATAGGTTCAAAAGACCACACTATGATTTTAGCACTCTTTGACAACGAATGCTAAAACAGGTGCTTTATGGTATTTATTGTGTATAATAGGTAAGCAGAGAATTTATATTGAGGTGATTGGATGGCTGAAGAAGATTTTGAACAATTGCTGGATGATTTACGGACAGAGAAGATTGATCATTTTGAGATTACTCCCGAAAACTTTCAAATATTTCAACCAATTTTCCATGCATATGCATATCGTTCGCAAATTGAAGGAAAAGCGCAACGGGGCGGAAAAATCATATACCAATTAAAACAGCGATAAATCGCGAGATGTAAGCTTGTATTTAACGCTTACAATTGCTAAAATGTAAATATCGAGGTGTATCAGTGGTCAAGCTGCTGATAATAAATTAATTAAATCTGCTCGAAGGAGACTGATTAATATGGAAAAACGTGAATTTACAATTACTTCAGAAACTGGTATCCATGCTCGTCCAGCTACTATTTTGGTACAAGCTGCTTCTAAGTTTGCATCTGATGTTACCCTTTCATATGAAGGTAAGAGTGTAAACTTAAAGTCAATCATGGGTGTAATGTCACTTGGTGTTGGTCAAAACGCTAAGGTTACTATTACTGCCAATGGTGATGACGAAAAAGAAGCATTGGACACCGTTGCTGAAACCATGAAAAAGGAAGGATTGACTGACTAATGTCTTTACTGCTAAATGGGTTGGCAGCTAGTAGTGGGATTACCATTGCTCCTGCCCACCTGTTAGTGGAGTCAGATCTATCTATAAAAAAACAGCATACAGCTGATGAGAATCATGAGGTCGCCCGGCTTCATGATTCTTTTACGTTGAGTAAGACTGAGCTTCAACAGTTATACCAACATGCTCATGAAACGCTTGGTCAGCGGGCAGCCGCTATCATTGACACCCAGATTGCAATTTTAGATGATCCGACTTTACAAACTAAGATTATTGACCGTATCAATAACCACCATGATACTGCTGAATGGGCAGTAAAAAAGGTGGAGGATTATTATTTAAATATTTTTGAGCGCATGAATGATAATGACTACTTGCATTCACGGGCAACTGCCTTGCGGGACGTAACTAAACGGGTATTAAGTCATTTACTAAATGTCCCGTTGCCGGATCCAGCATTGTTGGATCATCGCGCGGTTTTCGTTGCCAAAAATATTACACCGACAGATACTGCGCAATTCGATCGGCGATATGTAGCAGGGATCGTAACGACCAATGGTGGTCGGACCTCTCATTTTACAATTATGAGCAAGACGCTTTCTTTACCGGCAGTTGTCGGGGTTAAGGATGCAACAGCTTTAATTCATGATGGAGACACACTAATTGTTGACGGAATTCATGGTAAAGTAATTGTTAATCCTAGTAATGAAGAGATTGAACATTATCGCTTATTGGCTGGCGAATTTGCTCAAGAACAGCAGAAATGGGGAGCACTCAAGGATAAGCAGACAGTTAGCGCTGACGGACGACGCTTTGAAGTGGCTGCTAACGTAGGTACTTTTGCCGATATTATCGATGCCCAAGAAGATGGTGCCGAGGGAATTGGCTTGTTACGGACAGAATTCCTTTATATGAACCGAGATGAACTGCCAAGCGAGGAACAACAGTTTTTAGCTTATAAAAAATTTGTATCAGCGATGAACCAGCAACAAGTTGTTGTTAGGACGTTAGATATTGGTGGCGATAAACAATTGGGGATGGTAAAGCTTCCGCATGAAGACAATCCATATCTTGGCTTTCGCGCAATTAGAATTGGCTTAGCCCGGCCAGAGATTCTTCGCCCACAGATAAGAGCCTTATTGCGATCATCAGCATATGGACGTCTTGCCATTATGTTTCCAATGATTGCGACAATTGAAGAATTTCAGCAGGCACGCTCGATTTTGGATGACGAAAAAGAAAAATTAGAAAAAGCTGGCTATCAAATCGCTAAAAATATTGAAGTAGGTATGATGTTAGAAATTCCGGCGGTGGCAGTGATGGCCGATCATTTTGCAAAATACGTTGACTTTTTTAGTATTGGCAGTAATGATCTAATCCAATATTTATTAGCGGTTGATCGGGGGAACCAGCAAGTTGCTTACCTCTATCAAGAACTTCATCCTGCTGTTTTGCGGATGGTTAAACGAGTAATTGAAGCAGCCCATGCAGAAGGAAAATGGGTTGGCATGTGTGGTGAGATGGCTAGCAACTCACTTGCGGTTCCATTATTAATGGCGATGGGGCTTGATGAATTTTCAATGAGCAGTAGTCAGATCCTCCGTGTGCGCTCACTAATCAATCAGTTAAGTACACGTAAACTTCAACCATTAGTTCACCGGGCAATAAATGCCGAAACAGCAGCTGAAGTACAAAAACTTGTTAAAAAGTATGTGCCAGAATTAAAAATTTAACATTAATCAGATAGGGACTGGAGAGTATTGCGCAGTCCCTATTAGTATTATTAAGTAAAAGATTTTGTAAAGAATTCTTAATCATTACAAGTGAATCTTGTTAGTATTAGTAGTTGAGACTACAATAAATAAAATACAGTTTTGCGGTTCAGTGAATGCTTTAGTATAATAGCAATTATTATTAAAAATTTTTGTAACGAGATAAAGGAGCAGTTAGGTTGAATATTGGGATTTTTACAGATACATATTTCCCGCAGGTTAGTGGCGTGGCAACATCTATTAAGACGCTTCGTGATGAACTGATTGCGCAGGGACACCATGTATATATCTTTACGACAACTGATCCTAAAGCAAAGCATGATGACGTTGAAAATGGAATTTATCGCTTTACGAGTATTCCATTTGTTTCTTTTTCTGATCGGCGGATTGCGGTTCGCGGGGTCTTTCGGGCAATTAAATTAGCTAAAAAGTTTCAACTAGATATTGTCCATAATCAAACAGAATTTGCCCTGGGAGTAATGGGTAAAACGGTAGCACGGCACCTTAATATTCCATGTTTGCATACTTATCACACAATGTATCAGGATTACCTGCACTATATTGCCAATGGTCATATTTTAAAACCGCATGATGTTGCGCGACTAGCACATCTCTACTTAAAAAACATGGCGGGGGTAATTGCTCCTAGTAATCGTGTTTTAGCTACCTTAGAGAGCTACCATGTTGAATCCCCAATCCGCGTTATTCCAACGGGGATCAATCTGCGGGTATACAATAAGCGGGACTCAAAAACAGAAATTAATAACCTACGTGCACGGTTAGGCTATAGTGAAACCACCCCTGTATTATTGTCATTAAGCCGCTTGGCATATGAGAAAAATATCCATACATTAATTGAAGCAATGCCAGATATCCTTACCTATCAACCCAATGCTCAACTATTAATTGTGGGGGATGGTCCGGCTCGGCACACATTAGAACGCCAAGTACGGCAGATGGATCTTACTAGTCATGTTCAATTTGCCGGTGAGATTACCAATGACGATGTCTATCATTATTACCAAATGGCAAATGTTTTTGTATCCGCATCAGATTCAGAATCACAAGGGCTAACTTATGATGAGGCCTTAGCATCGGATTTGCCGATTGTTGTGATGCGGAGCGAATATACTGACCAATTAATTGATGACTCGGCAATCGGGATCAGCTTTCAAAAAAGAGCGGATCTTGTTAATGGTGTTTTATACTACTTAAACCAACCGAAAACAACAGAATCGCGATTAAAGCGGCAGCAAAAACTACATGAAATTTCAGCAGAAGTTTTTGTGGAGCGTGTTGTTGAATTTTATCGTGATTGTCAAAAGGATGCTGCAAACCAAGATATAATTAAGCAAACTGAAAAATCCCGTCACCTATTTCGCCGTTCAAGGAGCTAATGATGATTAAAATAACAATGTTTTCATCTGCGGATAAAGTTGCTGGTCAGGGAGTAGGAAGTGCCTACCTCGAATTAATTAATTTATTACGCAACCGATGCAGTGATAATTTTGAAATTAAAATTAATCGTTACGATAAAAGCCAAATCAGTCATTATCATACGATTGATCCATTATTTTATCTTTCTACATTTTCTAGGAAAAGAGGAAGAAAAATTGGTTATGTTCATTTCCTTCCTGAAACGCTTGAAGGAAGTTTAAAAATCCCGCAGCCATTTCGCGGGCTTTTTTATCACTATGTTATTGCCTTTTATAAACGAATGGATCAACTAGTTGTTGTCAACCCTTCATTTATACAGAAGTTAGTGGCATATGGAATTCCTGAAAATAAGATTACATACATTCCTAATTTTGTAGATAGTGATCGGTTTTCTCATGTTTCATCAGAAGACAAACTGGCTTTGCGAGAAAAATATAAGATTGATCCACAGCGCTTTGTGGTGTTAGGGAGTGGTCAAGTTCAAGAACGAAAAGGTGTTCCTGATTTTATTCGTCTTGCTAAGCAAAACCCCGATGTTGATTTTATTTGGGCTGGGGGGTTTTCGTTTGGCCGCTTAACCGATGGCTATAGTGAACTAAAAAAAGTCGTTGACAATCCACCTGCTAATCTGCGCTTTACAGGAATTGTTTCTCGTGATGAAATTGCAGAATTAAATAACCTAGCCGACTTATTCTTATTGCCTTCCTATAATGAGCTATTTCCAATGTCCGTTTTAGAAGCATTTAGTTGTGGAACCCCTGTTATGTTACGCAACCTGGATCTTTATCACTATATTATTGATGGTGATTATGAACCAGCTGATAATGTTAATGAAATGCAGATGAAACTGACATTGTTGCGAAATGATCCCGCGCGTTTAGCATACTGGCAAAAGCGGGCACAAAAAGCGGCACAAGAATATTCAAAAGAACATTTAGCGGACGTTTGGACCAAATTTTATAAGGAACAAGCGCGAAAGGGGGATGCATAGTGAGCAGACGCAATTGGTTAGTATTAGGATTAATGCTAATTATTGGGGTCGGAATACTCGGATACTCATTACGCAACTCTAATATCCACCTTCTTTTGCAAGATGTTTCAGCGATTAATTGGGGTTGGATGTTAATTGCTTTGGCGTGTATTTGTTTATACCTCGGACTAGAAGCAGTTGTAGTAAAAATTTTTATGAATGATCGCCATGACGGTTTTACCTGGAAAGATGCCTTGCGTTTACCGTTGATTGAACAATTATTTAACGGGATTACACCATTTTCTACTGGTGGGCAGCCGGCGCAATTAGTTGCAATGATTCAGTCGGGAGTAGATGGTGGGCTAGCAAGCTCTGTTCTATTAATGAAGTTTGTTGTTTTCCAGGCGATGATAGTAGTAAATTTTTTGATTAGTTTATTGATTGGTTTTCATTTCATTGCTGAGAAGCTCCATGCGTTATCCTTGCTAGTGTTATTCGGTTTTTTAATTCATTTAGCAGTTATTGTTGGATTGTTAATGGTAATGTACTGGTATAGTTTTACCAAAAAGCTGATGAACTTGGTCATTAAACCAGCAGCGTTCTTTATGAAAGCAAGCCGTTATGAACGAATGAAAGTAGTCTTAAATGAAAAGGTCGATACTTTCTATCAGGAAAGTCTTCGCATGAAAAGGGACTATAAAAAGTTGTTAAAAGTTTGTCTTGTAACAATTTTTCAATTATTCTTTTATTATGCAATTCCCTATTTTATTATGCTTGCACTTGGCGTCCACCATATTAACTTTGTAATGGTTGTGAGCCTCCATGTGCTAATCTTTATGATTATTTCGCTTTTTCCGATTCCAGGGGGAGCGGGTGGAGCAGAGTACAGTTTCTCTGTCTTATTTTCTAGTTTCATTCATTCGAATACGAAGTTGGTTTTAGCAATGATCTTATGGCGATTATTGACGTATTATTTTGGAATGTTTGCGGGGATTGTAGCAGTCTTTGTAAAGCCGGATAAGGTTAAGAAGTAGATGCCGTGTTTATATTAAAATTAGTTAGAGGCTGAGTTAATGCTAGCCTCTATTTTTGTAGTGAAAGGAGAATGATAGTTTGAAAGATTCAGAATTATTGGTGATTATAAAAAGACTAATTGCGATGCAGAATGATTATTCAAAAAATCGACAGAAGCGTACATTTGAAAAGTTTGGGATTCCACTTTGTGATGTAACTTATATTCATGATCATCAAGAGTTTGTATTTGTTCGTTATCGGCCTTATGAACGTTTTCGGTTTGACGATCTTGATTTAGTTGCCATCGAAGTTTTTGATTGTTTATATGATCTTGAAAATACTTTTTAGTTTTTTTGAAAAAAGTGTTGACGAGAAATTGAATCGTTGGTATATTATTACATGCTGTTACGAAATGTGACGGAAGCATTACTTAGCTTCAAAATTATTTCTAACTAGTAATTGACATTGCAATTATGTCATGGTATATTAATAAAGTTGCTGATTGAGTTATCAATCAAAAGAAATTCTAAAATAATTAAAATTTCTTCTTGACGAGTTAAATCAACATATGATATAATAAATATGTTGATTGGCTGCTTAACCAGCCAACAGGTAGACCTTTGAAAACTGAACAAAGTTTCGACGAATCAAATGTGTAGGGTCTTCAATCACGATGTGA
>NZ_RDBR01000057.1 GCF_009663775.1 Lactobacillus sp. 0.1XD8-4 | reverse complement strand
GGGGACAGCAAATGTCCTCTTTTTTGTATAAAAAATCTGGCATGGAATTTTCATCCATACCAGAAAGTGTATACCCATTTTTAGTCTGTACATAACGCCTTAATTGCTTGCGCGTAAATCTCCATTGCCTTTTGCATGTCAGCTAACAGCCACTGCTCATTTGCTTGGTGCATATAGTCAGGAGTAGTTGGTAACATTCCCCCAAAAGCGACACAATTATTCATTGTCCGCGCAAACGTCGCGCCACCAGAAATTTGCGGCTGGGCAGCTGAATCACCCGTTTGTTCCTTATAAATCTTCATTAGCGTCTTAACAAGCGCGCTATCCTTAGGTACATATAACGGGGCCAGATAATCGAAGTGTACATATTCAAGATCGTACGGGGCAACCTTTTCACTTAGTTCTGCAATCAGCTTATCACGATCGACCGTAACAGGAATCCGTAAGTCGATTTGCATCCGGGTTTCCTTTTCATTTATCTCCAAACTAGAAATATTAAAGGTTAGATGACCGGATTCATCCTTGACGTCACCAAGCACATTGCTTCCCGTCGCATCTTCTTTAAATAGTTTGCCAATGAAATCTAATGGCTTAAAATCAAAAACTTCATCAAGGGCTATCGCCAATCGTAAGACAGCATTAGTTCCTTTGGGAGCCATCATTGCATGAACCGATTTACCGATAACTGTAATTGAATTGGCATCACTCGTATATTCAAACCCGTGCCTATCAAGGGCCGCCTTAACTTCATCTTGTCTTGGACCATCATAAACAGCACTATCAGGGACCGCATTAAACGCATTCTGCAAGCTAATCTTTAATTTATCAGTGCCGGGGCCGACAAGGTATGATTGTTGAAGACCCTTTTCAGCATAAATCAGCGGAAATTCCGCGTCTGGCGAGATACCGCTATCGATTGGCGCTTCTTTTTTATTATATTCGGCAATCCCACGCCATAAAATCTCTTCATCGGTACCATAAATAAAACGAATCCGTTGATTAAAATGATATCCTTGGTCCATCAAGGCCTTAACAGCAAATAAAGCTGCAATCCCCGGTCCCTTATCATCTTGAGCTCCTCGCCCATAAACGGCATTATCGACCACCATTCCTTTAAAAGGATCATGGTCCCATTTGCTAAGATCACCAGCTGGGACAGTGTCAAGGTGGCAAATCACTCCAAATACTTTTTCTCCGCTGCCGACTTCAGCGTACCCATAATAGCCGTCCGGATCTTCATAAGTCTTAAAACCGAGTTCATCACAAATCTTCATCATTTCATCCAATGCATTGCGGATTCCACGACCAAATGGTGCCCCCGCTTCGGCTGGTTGGTTATATGACGGAACCGCGATTAATCTTTCAAGTGTTTTAACTGCTGCTTGTTGGTCTTTTTCTGTAATAATTGTACTCATTAAAATTTCCTCCTACAATATCGCCGCAATACCTAAGAATAAGCAGGTGGCAATAAAAAGATAAATCATTAATTTAAGCATCCACTTCCACCAAATACCGACATTAATGTGGGCAATTGCTAAAGCACCCATCACAACTCCCGACGTCGGCGTTATTAAGTTAACCCAACCGGAAGCTGCCTGGTAAGCAGTGATTACTAAGCTGCCGGAAACATGCGCAAAGTGCCCCATCGGTCCGATAATGCCCATTGTAGCGGCTGCTAAGCCAGAAGTTGAAGGAATTAAGAACGACATTGGAATGTAGAAAATATAAGCCAAGATAATAAAGACACTCTGGGCTAACCCGTGTAACCCTAGTTCGCCCCAGTGAAGGACGGTTCCTGTAATCATCCCGTTATTCATGACAACTTGAATACCACGAGCAACAGCAACAATGATGGCCACACTTAAGAAATCGCCCATTCCAGACATAAAGGCCTCGATAAAGTCGCTTTCCTTCATGTGGTAAACTGCCATGATTAAAACGGACATAAAAAGGAAGAGCATCGTAATTTCGTTGAAGTACCATGTCCCAAGCGGTGCCATGTCATGTCCTAGCAGATCACCAAGGAATGGAATCCCCGTTAGCCATTTTGTAAACTGATCAAAGAATGTCCAATGACTGTTAAGGTTTGTCCATGGAATTAATCCGAGAATCATTACGACAAAAGTAATTCCAAATAACCAAATGACCGTCTTTTGCCGACCAGTCATTTTATGGTCATCATTTGGATCGGCTTTGACCAAAAAGTGCTTCTCATCTTCGGCCCGTTGATTGTATACGAGAGACTTGGTGGGATCTTTTTCAATAACCGAAGCATAGTGGTAAACATATATAATACTAATCGTGATTGTAATAATTAATAATAATACCCGTGATCCTAATCCGTCACCTGGAGAGATGTTTAAGGTCTGAGAAGCAACGCCGGTCGCAAATGGGTTAACTGTCGAGGCAAGACAACCAACCTGACTACCAACCAGCGCAATTGCAACAGCAACGATTGAGTCAAAACCAACTCCCATCATCACTGGAATCAATAATGGGTAAAAGGCAATTGTTTCTTCACCCATGCCATAAGTTGAACCACCTAAAGCAAATAAAAGCATTAGAATCGGGATTAATTGTTTTTCACGTCCTTTATAATGGCGAACAATTGAGCCAATTCCTTCATTTAATGCATTAGTCTTATTAATAACGCCTAAGAACCCGCCGATAACTAGGATAAATAAGGAAACGGAAATCGCACCATCAGTCTTTTTATCGCCGACCATACCGATTACTGGGGCCATGAAAACGTCCCAAATTCCCTGTGGTTTACTCGTCACCGTCTTATAGGTTCCTGAAATAATATTGCCGGCCTTATCAGTCGCATATGTCCCTGCTGGAATAATCCACGTTAAAATTGCAATTAAAATAATAATTATGAATAAAATTGTAAACGCAGAGGGCATATGAAACCGATGCTTTTTCTTTGTTTGTGTTTCCTGCACAATAACCACCTCTTTGTAAAAATAATCACAGTTATATTTTAATTCAGTTTGAAAGCGGCTTCAACTCAATGATGTAATAAGTGTAATTTAGTAATAAAACAATGCTATAATTGCAGTGTAGTACAGAGCAAACTATTTTAAGGAGGAGACCATCTCATGGTAATGGATCCAAATAAGGCTCAAGACGTTTGGAAAGACGCTGGTGAGCACGTTCAATTTACTGTTTTAGAATTAAAACGGCAAGATCGAGAAAAAGAACAGGAAGCAATTAAAGAATTTGTCGATCGTTTCCAAGCAATCACACGGTCACTTCGTATTCGGGACAATAAGGGAAACCTCAAAGTTGCTCTTGGTTTTAGCAATGATGCCTGGGATTACCTTTTCCCAAATGCACCTAAGCCTAAGGAATTGGAAACTTACCAAACCTTAACTGGTCCGAAGTATAAAATGCCGGCTGCCGAGGGAGATATTTTCCTCCACATCCGTGCAAATGATGAAGCAGTTGTCTATGAGTTTATGGCCCAAATCATGTTATTTATCAAAGACATCACTAATGTCGTTGATGAAACAAAGGGGTTCCGTTACTTTGAAGGACGGGCTATCATTGGATTTATCGATGGAACTGAGAATCCTGAACCACAAGATGCCGCTGAATATGCAATTATCGGAGATGAAGATCCAACATTTGAAAATGGTTCATATGCGTTTGCACAAAAATGGCGCCACAATATGGATATTTGGAACAAATTGACGACTGAAGACCAAGAAAAAGCAGTTGGTCGGAAGAAATTTACAGATCTTGAACTTAGTGAGCAAGAAAAGTTTAAAAATGCTCACAATGTTGCTTCACAAGCAGAAATCGATGGTGTAGAACAAAAGATCGTGCGCATGAATGTCCCATACTCTGATCCTGCATCAGGCAATACTGGAACATTCTTTATCGGTTATTCACGGCATTGGAATGTTACGAAGACCATGCTTAAAAACATGCTTGAACAAAATGATTACTTATTAACTTTCTCTGACATTCTTGGCGGACAGGTATTCTTTATCCCCTCGCGACCAATGTTGGACCAAATTGCAGATGGTGAATTAAATTAATTATTGACAAAATAATTTTTACTTGATATATTTATTGCATCGAATTTTAGGAGGGATCATCCATTGAAGTTTTAATTCTACACAATTTAATGTATCGCTTACTGTGGATTAGCACGGGGAGATACTCTGGGTAGGATTAAATTCAATGACTGATCATAATGTAACTAGCGGTAGTTTATGTACCGTTAGTTTAAAGGTCTGCCCAGAGTGGTAGGCCTTTTTCTATTGCCCACCCTTTCCCCGTGTGCATGAAAGGGTGATTTTTATGATAGAACCAATCACAATTAACAACCTGACTTTTGCTTATCTGGGGCAAACACCCCTCTTTAAGGATTGTGACTTAAACCTTAGCAGTAACTGGAAACTGGGGTTGTTAGGCCGCAATGGACGGGGGAAAACAACTTTTTTCAAACTCTTACAACATCAACTTGAGTACCAGGGACAGGTACAAACCAACCTGCGCTTTGGTTATTATCCATTTGCAGTCACGGATCCGGAAGACTTTGTTTGGAATAATCTTAGCAACATGGCTCCGCATCTAGAACAATGGCAAGTCGAACGAGAACTCAACTTGATGCAGACTGATCCAGCTTTATTATGGCAACCGTTTAATACGCTTAGCGGCGGAGAACAAACCCGCATAATGCTCGCGGCATTATTCGCCCAAGAAGGTCTCTTCTCTTTGCTCGACGAACCGACAAATCATCTTGATCAAGCTGGGCGCACGTTAATTGCGCAGTACTTAAAACATAAAAAAAGCGGCTTTATTATTACCAGCCATGATCAGACATTCCTCGATCAAATTATTGATCACACGTTAGTAATTGAGCAACATCAATTAGTCCTGGCGAAGGGAAATTACAGTAATTATTTTGCGCAAAAACAACGCCGGGATAGTACCGCAATTAATACTAATGAGCAGCTTTTAAAAGACATCCATCATCTCAAACAGCTTCGCCAAACAAAACAGCAATGGGCTCACCAAGCTGAAAATGAAAAGAAAAATAATTCACACGCGGATAAAGGATTTATTGGTGCTAAAGCTGCAAAAATGATGAAAAAGTCAACAATTATGAAAGTTCGACTCGATAAAGCAATTGAGGAACGTCAAGGTCTTTTACAAGAAGTCGAAAAGATTGTGCCACTTACAATCAACCTTCAACCCACGCACCATCAAACATTACTTAGCATCGACAAACTCTCCCTTAGCTTTCCCGGACGTTGCCTTTGTAATGACTTATCAATAAAGGTTGCAAATCATGAGCAAATTGTCCTTTGTGGTAATAACGGAACGGGGAAGTCAAGTCTATTTCAGGCAATTCTTGGCGATTTTACCGGCACACAAGATGGTCAAATTACTATCGGCAGTAAGCTTAAAATTAGTGTTGTCCGGCAAAATTATCTTGATAACCATGGTAGTCTTCGCGAGTTTGCAGAAAATAACAAGCTTGATTATGATACTTTCCTCAACCTGCTACGTAAACTCGGTATGGCGCGTACAACCTTTAATGTCCCAATTGAACAGATGAGCATGGGCCAACAAAAGAAAGTTGAACTCGCCCGTTCTCTTGCCCAACCCGCCCACCTGTATTTATGGGATGAACCATTAAACTACCTTGATACTTATAATCAAGAACAAATTATCAAGTTAATTCAAGAAGTACGCCCGCCAATGCTAATCATCGAGCATGATAAACACTTTATTGATCATGTTGCAACACGAAAAGTTCTAATTTAATTTCCCAGGAAATAATAAGCCTCCCGTACTCGGTAACACCGAATTCAGGAGGCCTATTGTGCGTATAAGAAGCTTTATCTTGCGCTCTTTACTTCTCTAAATGTAATTCTGTAAACCATTCTAAAAATAATGGGAACCACTTACCCATGTGGGCGTCAACCCGGTCATTATTAACAATTCCTGTATATTCATTAGCTAGGGCAATCCCGTGACCACCTGTACTAAACTCGTGAAGCTCAAATGGTACATCATGGTTAACAAGGGCATCGACATAAACATGGAGATGATCTACAAATGGGGTCACCTTATCTTTAATTGACCCCCACATAAATGTTGGTGGTGTTTGGCTAGTGACAAGGTTAGCAACGTTTTCTGTTGTGACCCCCATCCGGTCATCAATTGTTGGTTGGATAACCGGATATCCTAATGCTGCAAATTTTGCCTGTGAAGTCGGGGCATTACTGTAGGCTGCGGCCACCTGTCCCCCAGCTGAAAAGCCGATAATCCCTAATTGTTCAGTATCAACATCTAATTCTGCGGCATGGGCCGTAATATAATCAAATGCCTGAGCAACAGCAACTTTCGCTTGTTCATAATTTTTATGTTCAAGAACCGGGTAGCGAACAACAAATGATTGCCAGGCGTGAGTTGCAAAGGTTAAAGCCACTCGTTCAGAATCACGTTCCATAATCTGATTATAGCTGCCACCCGGTAAAATTACGATTGCTGGTAAGGGATGATCCGTTTTGCTGTGATAAATGTCAAGAGAAGAAGATGGTTGGGTTAATTGTATATTTTGAAAATCCATTTTACACCTCTGGTTATTTTACTATCCTAAACGCAAAGTAATACTATATCTTATAGTATAAACATAAAATCGATAAAGATTAGTAAAATACTTTGCTATAAAATTAATTTTTCCATTGACAAAATTATTCATAAATTTCATCTAAATTGAAAAGGCTTTCTCTTTATTTTCCCCTTGTTTATTAAATGACTTTTGTTAAAGTTATAAAGGATATTATTTTATGGGGGTTAGAAAATCTTATGAGTATCATGAAGACTAGGTCATTTTGGCTAGCTGCTGTGATGACCTTGATTTGTTCCGTCGCAGGAGTGCTTTTAGCTAAGCTACCCTATGTAAACCTTATCGGTGCCTTGGTTATCGCCTTACTTTTAGGAATTGCAATGCAAGTAGTACCATTAAGTGTCAGGACTGAGTCCGCGGGCGGAATTGGTTTTATCTCAAATAAGTTCTTACGGCTGGGGATTATTTTGCTCGGTTTCCGTTTGAACCTTGAAAAGCTTGCCGCCGCAGGTGTTAAGACGATTTTAGTCGCAGCAGTCGGGGTTACAGGTACGATTATCCTTACTTATTGGTTAAGCCGTAAGTTTGGTGCTGAAGACGAATTAGCGATCTTATCAGCGTGTGGTTGCGGAATCTGTGGTGCTGCCGCGGTAATGGGTGTTTCGCCACAAATTGAGACAACAGACGAAGAACGAAAACGTGAAAATGAAGTGCTCGCGGTTGCGGTTGTTTGTGTAATGGGGACTGTTTTTACCTTAATTGAAATTGGGATCAAGCCATTACTTGGGTTGAGCGATCCGCAATTTGGAATCGTTGCTGGAGGTTCCTTACATGAAATTGCTCACGCGGTCGCTGCTGGTGGGGCATTTGGTGAAGCAAGTCTTGATAATGCTCTAATCATGAAGCTTTCACGGGTACTTTTACTTGCACCAGTTGCTTTAATTGTTGGTTACTGGTACCAACACCGCTTAGTTAAAGAAAGTGAAGAAGAACATACTAAAGAACCAAAGAAGCTTCCAATTCCATGGTTTTTGGGCGGCTTTATCTTAACTAGCGTGTTAGGAACATTTCTTCCATTCTCACCGGCCTTTCTCGATGCACTTGTACAAGCTGCTTATATTTTCTTAGGAATGGCAATGGCTGCTCTTGGTGTTTCAGTTAACTTTAAGGTTATTTTCAAGCGTGGCGGGGCCGTGTTTGGTGCTGCGGCAATTAGTTCCGTCTGCTTATTAGTATTTATGATTATAATGAGTAAATTATTCTTCTAAAATTAACAAAGGAAGTGGAAAATAACCTTCTCGACAAGGCGGTTGGCTAAGCTAAAACGATGATTACAACATAGGCTGATTATCGTTCATCCTTAGACGCGATCCTTGTGGTTATTTGCCACGTTATCTTGCTACCGTTCGTTAAAATAGCTGAGGCTGAGAAAAAACTGTTGTTTTTTCTCAGCCTCTTCTCGTTAAATTGATTGACCTAAGTCATAAGCTTCTGCGACATGCTTAGCAAGTTTTTGTTCATTCCACGAATCGGCTGCTAAAACGTTGCCTGCTTTGTTCCACCGCATATAGTTCAATAATTGGTCAAAATATAGGTTAAGGGAGGCAAAGGCGTCTTCTTGACCATACCCGCTTACTAGTGTAATAGCCTTCTTTCCACCATGAAGGTCGTGGTTATAGCTGTAAAAACGATCAATAACCGCCTTTAGTGCTGCATTAATCCCATAGTAATAAAGCGAACTAACCAAAACTACCATATCCGCCGCTAACAGCTTAGGCATTACTTCATTAGTAACAATATCATTGGGTTCAATTGCAACTTCTTGTCCGGGATGATTGTCTTCTAATTTAATCATTGAAAATTCATCAGTCCGACGCCCAGCATCAAAGCGATAAACTTCATTTCCTGCTTCAATGGCGCCCTTAACAAAGGCATCAGCTAATTGTTCAGAAGTTCCCGGATGATGAGGACTCCCGGTTAATACAACAATTTTCATTACTTATCGCATCCTTTCTTACTTAATTATAGTGATAACCCAACTAGATTAGAAATAGAAAGATTGAATATTAATAGATTACGAAAATGAATTAATGCTGCCAAATAAAAATTTTTAGCCATCTAAAATTAAAGTGATTGCGTTTTCGTTCTTCTTTAATGTATGAACGATCCGTAATGAAATGAAAGATATTCATACCCTATTCCTCATAAATATGTTCACTAAGGTAACGTTCGCTTGAATCGGGAAATACTGTGACTAAATTAGCTCCATGGGGTAATTCTTTAGCAACTTCTAAACTTGCCGCAAGAGCAGCCCCACTAGAACTACCAATAAATAGGCCGAGATTTTTAGCAACCCAGCGAACATAATAGAATGCATCATCATCACTGATTGTTTTTACCCCCGTATAATCTAAATTCTTAAAAAATGGCGGGATAAACTCCACCCCAATACCTTCTGTTCGGTGACTGTGCGCTGGGCCGCCATTTAAAATCGATCCGGCTGGTTCAACAATATAACCTTTCAATTCTGGGTAAGCATCTTGGAGCGACTTTTGAATCCCCGCAAAAGTGCCACCACTTCCTGCCCCTGCTACAAAAGCCGCAATCGGTTTATTAGCAAGATCAGCTAAAATTTCTGGTCCTAATGTCCGTTGGTAAACATCAGGATTAGCTTGATTTTGAAACTGCAAGGGAACATAAGCATCCCCGATTTCAGCTGCTAATTCCTTTGCCTTAGCAATCGCACCCTTAATTTCTTCTTCACTCGGCGTATTAACCACCTCTGCGCCCAATGCTCGCATCAAAGTTTGTTTCTCATAGCTAAATTTTGCTGGTACAACGAGCTTTACCGGTAAGTGATATTTCAAAGCAGCCAACGCAACCCCAATTCCCGTATTACCTGCCGTTGGTTCAATTATCGTGGTGGTTGCTGTTACTTTTCCTTCTACTATTCCCCGCTGAATCAATGCCATTCCGAGACGATCCTTGATACTGCCACCTGGATTAAACATTTCGAGTTTAGCATAGATATTAACGTCATTCGGCGTCTTCATTGGCAAGTGCATTAAGGGGGTGTGACCAATTAAATCATAAGTATTTTCAACTAACATAATAGTTCCTTCTTTCGCAAAGTATGCAAAAAGGCGCAAACTCAAGAAATAATCTTGGATTTGCGCCTTATGTGTTATCAACTTGATAGTAATTCAATTAAAAATGAGTATACCAAAAAGTGAGTCGCATAAGACGCGATTCACAACAACAAGTATTTGCATTAACAAAATAATTGTTTTCCATTGGTAATTTCCTCGTATTTTAAGTTACAGTTATCATAACTAGCAAAAAGTAAGTTGTCAAGAAAATTTATGAATGCTGGTGTAAAATAAAAAATGACTATTTTATTAATCAGGAGCTATACTCATGAAAGAAAACGGACTCTTACTTGTTAATTTAGGTTCCCCTGACACCCCTACCACGCCTGACGTTAAGCGGTACTTAAAAGAATTTTTAAGTGACCGCAACGTAATTGAAATGCCACCAGCATTATGGCAGCCATTACTTCGGGGAATCATTATCCCGATGCGGTCATGGCGGTCAGCAACCTTCTATCGAAATTGTTGGACCAAAGATGGTTCACCACTAATCGTCTATACTGAAAGGCTCACTGCAAAAGTACAAGCCTTATTACCTGATTGGACCGTTAAAATGGCGATGAATTACGGCCATCCAACAATTGATGACACAATTACCACCATGAAAAAAGAATGTCAGCACTTAACTGTTCTGCCGCTTTTCCCCTTCTTTACGAAGAGTACCACGCAAACAATTATTGATAAGGTTACTAAAGCTGATCCAACTGCTAAGATTATTGACCGTTTTTCGGCAGAAGAAGGGTACCTAGCATTATTAACAACGCAGATCCAAACTGCGTGGGATCAAGGAAATTATGATAAATTACTTATCTCCTACCACGGCATTCCAACAGCAATGGTCAATCATGGCGACCCCTATCGTGATGAAACAGAAGCCGCAACAGCTGAACTAATTAAACGCCTTAATATCCCAGAAAAGCAGATTAAAATGGCCTACCAGTCAAAGTTCGGCCCAATGCCTTGGTTAAAACCATATTTACGTAATACCCTCCTTAATGAGGCACAGCTTGGTCACCGTAATGTGTTAGTGGCAGCACCGTCATTTGTTGCCGACTGTTTAGAGACGCTTGAAGAAGATCAAGTCCAAAATTACCAGTATTTCCGTGAGAATGGCGGTGATAATTTAACGATGGTTCCCTCCCTTAATGATTCACCAGAGTTCGCGCAATTCATCGCAAATTTAGTAAAACAAAGGGGATAATGATGCAACATAAAAGTTTAGATGAAATTAATGGCAGCGTTGATGTACCAAACGTTTACGAAAGTGCATTTTGGCAAAAATTCCTTGCTTATAGCGGTCCCGGTGCCTTAGTCGCGGTCGGTTATATGGATCCCGGTAACTGGCTAACGTCCTTAGCTGGAGGAAGCCAATACCGTTACCAGCTGTTGGTTATCTTATTCACTGCCATTTTGATTGCCATGTTCATGCAGTCATTGTCGATTAAACTCGGCGTTACAACCCGCACGGACCTTGCTCAAGCTATTGCTAGCCGATTGCCAAAACCTTTTAGAATTATGCTGTGGCTATTAAATGAAATCGCAATGATGGCCACTGACCTCACAGGGGTTGTTGGCACCGCGGTAGCCCTCAATATGCTTTTTGATTTACCGTTGCTTGTCGGGGTAATTTTAACCATTGCGGACGTACTTGTAGTACTCTTTTTCCTGCATTTTGGTATTCGGCGGATTGAATTTATCGTCCTTAGTGCGATTTTGATCGTTGGCGTTATTTTTGCGGTGGAAGTCTGCCGTGCTCATCCCCACTTTGCCGCAATAATGGATGGATTTATTCCCCGTTCAACGATTTTTACCAATCATAGTGAGTTACTGATCAGTTTAGGAATTGTCGGGGCCACGATTATGCCCCATAATATCTATTTACATTCTTCCTTGGCACAAAGCCGTCGCTATAATGAACACGATCCACAGCAGGTTAAAGAAACGCTCCGTTTTGCCAACTGGGATTCCTTGATTCACCTTTTTGCGGCCTTTATCGTTAACGCCCTCTTATTAATTTTAGGCGGAACACTCTTTTTCCATACTGCTAGTCTCGGAAGTCTGGAGGATGTCTTTTTCGGGTTAAAAAATCCCCAGATCGTTGGGAGCCTAGCAAGTCCATTAATGAGCTGGTTATTTGCGTTTGCCTTGCTCGTAACTGGTTTAATCTCTTCAATCACTAGTACCTTAGCGGGGCAAATCGTTATGGAAGGGTTCATCAACATTCGGCTACCATTATGGCAACGCCGGCTTTTAACGCGAGCAGTCACGCTGGTACCAATCTTAATCATTGGCTTTATGATCAACTTCAATGAGGAGCAGTTTGAGCAGCTTATCATTTATGCCCAGATTGTTCTTAGTATTGCCTTACCATTTACGCTTTATCCCCTTGTCGCTTTGACTGGTAATAAAAAGCTGATGGGTCCACATGTTAATTCACGATGGCAAACGGTTCTTGGATATATTTTAGCTAGTTTGGTCACTGGGTTGAACTTGCTGGTATTGGTATGAGTTTTCTACTTCTAACGAAAGCAATTAATTTATTCTAAAAAAGCAGGCTGAATTTATCTCAGACCTGCCTTTTTTATTCTTGAAATTCCCAATCAATTAAGATTTTTTATCGGTAATGAATCTTAAACCATACGTTCCAAATCCATTGGAGATTTACTTTAGGCTTAGGAGCATTTTGTTTAATTTCATTTTGAACGTTTTTAAGATGGCGAGTTACTAATTCTTTACTATACGCGGGAATACCTTTATCTTTTGAATAATCATCATAAGTTCCGCTTTCGTCAAAATATATTCCATATCTACTTATAAGCCAATCACCTTCTTTGGGGGCATATGTTGCTGTATGTTCAGTTAACATAAATATATCATTCTTCTCTTTTATATTTCTTTTTGACACTTGCATCATAACAGGCCCTCTTGTCGCACCATAATTTTTTGTTTGATATCCAGGAACATATTTTTCTGGCAACCAATGCCCTAGTAAAACGGGTACAAATGGATACTGATTCTTTTTATGTGGCATGTGCGTTGCATAATAGTAAGCATTACTTCGTAAATTAATTGGAATCCTAATCAGCACAAATAATCCTATTACAATGCTTATAAATATGATTATTGTTTTCTTCATCTTTTGCCCTTTCTTCTAAAAAAGCGTTTCACTGTCTGCGATATGCTTCTCGTTATTTTAAGATAGGTTCGGCGTATTGTGTCATAACGATCGGGTAATTCGTTATGGCATTTGCCTTACTGCTTTATTAAAACTACGCCGAACTGCTTGAACTTGTTTTCGTGCTGCTTAGATCATGATAAACGACTTTAATGTCGTTAGTAAATTGTCTTTCCGCCTTGCTTTATTTCATTAGCTACTTCCTGCACATTCTATTTTTTTGCCTTTTGGCGATTTTTTAAATAGTTAATCATACTTCGTTCTTTGATTTAACGGTATTGACTAGGGAGCCTAAACCATAAGTTCCATAGCCATTGAAGATTAATTAAAGGCTTTTCCGAATTTTGTTTGATCTCAGATTGTATTTGTTCTAAGGCATGGATCATCTCTTGTTTAGCATTCTTTGGCGGGTTTCCAATTTTATAGTATTCGTTAATTACCCCATTTTCGGAAAAAGAAAAGCTTGCCAAATTATCTAAATAGTAACTGGGGTCGCGATAATTTTTGCTGTAGTAAATGTTAGCGCCATTAAGTTCAACTATATCCTTTTTTGTGCGAACTTGCCTCTTGCTAATACTTACGTATCTGTCAAGTTTTCATAGGTAGCCTTTAAATATACAGTTTTAGTGGGTTAGTGCCTTAAAAAGTTGTCCCATT
>NZ_RDBR01000056.1 GCF_009663775.1 Lactobacillus sp. 0.1XD8-4 | reverse complement strand
AAGTTTAGTTTTAACGCTAATTTTGGTCATATAAAATACCCCCAGAGTTGATTTCCAACTCTGGGGGTACACGTCAGTCCTGCTATCCCTACACCCTTTTCATTTATTCCATCAAAATATAATGGATAGTTATCACGAACAATTGCCATTCCAATTATGGCATAGTGATGTTCTAAAGTTGGCAACTCGCGAAAATTCAACACCATATCTCGCGGAGTAATAACTACTTGTTGACCAAGGGAAACTTCTAAATCCAAGTTACGGCCAAAATAACTGTCTCCTGCTTGGTAAATTACAGATGTACACATTCTAAGGACCCCTTTTTATTTTCTACCTATTCTAAGAGTAATATATTCTTCCCCAAAATTAAAAAGAAATGCAATAAACCGTTGCAAGGAAATGCTCGACTTATTGCACTTTCTGTTATTTATTCAATTGCTCTTTTACAACTTGATTTACTAACTTACCATCTGCTCGCCCTTTTACTTTTGGCATAACAGCTCCCATTACTTGACCAAAATTTTTCATATTGTCAGCACCAAGAGTAGCAATTACTTCACTGACGATTTTTTCAACATCATCTTTTGATAACTGCTGGGGCATGTATTTTTCAACAATCGCTAACTCTTTTTTAGTTTGTTCAATTAAATCATCACGATCTGCCTTTTCAAACTCTGCTAATGATTCCTTACGTTGCTTATATTCCCGCGCCATTACAGCAACTTCTTCATCATTGTTCAAGTCATGGCCTAGTTCAATTTGTTCGTTTTGGACTGCAGCTTTAAGCATCCGAACAACGTTAAGAGTTTCCTTATCGCGTTTTTTCATTGCACTTACCATATCTGCTGTTAGCTGTTGTAGCAAACTCATTTTTAGTCCTTCTTTCATATAAAAAAGCTCTCACCAGGCAACAGGTGAGAGCACACATTTTAGTAACGACGACTGCGCTTATTCTTACGCTTCCGTGCCGCTTCAGATTTCAACTTGCGTTTTACACTTGGCTTTTCGTAAAATTCACGTTTACGGTATTCTTGCAAAGTTCCGTTACGTGAAACCGAACGTTTAAAGCGTCGAAGAGCGTCGTCTAAAGATTCATTCTTACGAACGACTGTTTTTGACATGTTGATTCCCTCCCTCCGAGCTTAAAGTTACGTATCAAGGAAGCAGATACCTAGCTTCCCTTTCACTACAAAAGCTATTGTACCCAACATGACTTAGCCTGTCAATATCACTTTTAAATAAAAATTAAAAATTCTTTGAATATCCATACTAAGTGGTACAGATGAAAGAAAACGCTTTTATATTTTTGTAATTATTATGCATTTATATGAATAATTATACTTTTTATTTATTTTATATTGCATAATTAATCATTTAGGCGTATATTACATATCAACAAATTTATTACAAAATTCAAAGGAGCTATTGATTATGAAAGGTTTTAAACATTTATTAATGTTGATAATCATTGCATTTCCAATATTATGCACCCCGATTTCAGCATTAGCAGCTGAAGAGAGCTCGTCTAGTTCAACTTCAGCTTCGAGTACATCGCAAATTGCAAGTGATGATTCACTTCAGAAAATTAAGCAAAAAGGAACTTTAGTGGTCGGCTTAAGCGCTGACTATCCTCCCTATGAGTTTACTACTAAGCAAAATGGGAAAACCAAATATGTAGGTTTTGAAGTTTCGCTTGCACAACAATTCGCTAAAGATCTAGGTGTCAAACTAGTAATAAAAAATATGAACTTTGATTCACTCCTTGTCGCATTGGAAACCGGCAAGATCGATGCTATCATTTCTGGAATGAACGTTACTAATGAACGAAAGAAGAGCGTTGACTTTTCTAACACCTATTATTCTGGAGATAGCTATTTTCTAATAAATAAGAGTGACAAAGATAAGCTTGTTAATGCCAAAAGTTTCAATGGAAAGACAGTTGGAGCACAAAATGGAACACTCCAATCTTCACTTATCTCCAAGGAAATGCCGCAAGCAAATGGCAAAGGTTTAGCAAAATTATCATCACTCGTAATTGGGTTACAATCACATAAATATGACGGAATTTTAATGGATGCCGCCACTGCTAAGGCTTATGCCGCAAATAACTCAAACTTATATGCTTTCAATTCAAAACTACCAAATACAGCTGGTGGAATCGCAATGGCTTTCCCCAAGGGCGATACTTCATTAGTTAATGCCGCTAACCAGACAATTAAAAAGGTGAACGACGAAAACCTTATTAATAAAAAGTGGATTCCCCAAGCCTCACAGTATATGAAGAGCTACAAAAAGCAAAACACGGTTCTTAGTTACTGGCGTTATTTTGCAAAAGGTATTGAGTATACCCTAATCATTACCGTTGTTTCAGTTTTCTTTGGTTTCATTCTTGGAACCCTCTTCGCCTTAATGCGGTTATCAAATAACAAACTACTACACTCAATTGCTGTTTGTTATATTGAGTTCTTGCGGGGAACACCAATGATGGTTCAAATCATGTTTGTCTACTTTGGTATTGGGGCAATTATTCAATCTTTACCTGCTTTACTTGCTGGGATTATTGCAGTTTCATTAAATTCTGGAGCATACGTTGCTGAAATTATCCGTTCTGGAATTCAATCAATTCCTCTTGGTCAAACAGAAGCTGCCCGAAGCTTAGGAATGAGTAAGAATGAGACTTTCCATTATGTAATTATGCCGCAAGCGCTTAAGAATATTTGGCCTGCACTAGGTAACGAATTAATAACGTTGCTAAAAGATAGTTCACTGGTATCCGTGATTGGAGTTACTGAATTAATGTACCAAACACAGTTAGTTCAGTCAGCAACATATAAAGGAGTTCTTCCATTATTTATCACGATGATAATTTACTTTATTCTTACATTTACACTTTCAAGAATCTTACTTTACTTTGAGGGGAGAATGAAACATGCCCACTAAAATGATTGAAATTAAAAATTTACAAAAAAAGTTTAAAGATACTATTGTTTTAAAAGATATTTCCGAACATGTCGATAAAGGACAGGTAATTTGCGTGATTGGACCTTCTGGAGCTGGTAAAAGTACCTTTCTTCGTTGCCTTAACGCCCTTGAAAAGCCCTCTAGCGGGCAAGTTCTTTTTGAAGGACAAGAATTAATCGGTCTCAATGATAAAAAACTTGACCAATTACGAGAAAAAATGGGAATGGTCTTCCAAGGATTTAACCTCTTCCCTAACATGACTGTATTAAAAAATATTACTATTGCGCCCGTCAAAGTTAAGGGAATCGATGAAGCAACGGCACAAAAAACCGCCTTATCCTTACTAGATAAAGTCGGATTAGCAGATAAGGCGACACAATACCCAGATCAACTATCAGGAGGACAAAAACAACGGGTCGCGATTGCTCGTGCCCTGGCAATGAACCCTGAAGTAATGCTTTTTGATGAGCCAACAAGCGCGCTTGATCCAGAGATGGTTGATGAGGTACTAAAAGTCATGCGTGACCTGGCAAAATCCGGGATGACGATGGTGGTCGTAACTCATGAAATGGGATTCGCTCATGAAGTTGCCGATCAAATTTGGTTTATGGCAGATGGCTATATCCAAGAAACTGGAACTCCTGAAGAATTCTTCAGTCATCCAACTAGTCCTCGTGCGCAAGATTTCTTAAAGAAAATTTTGAAATAAAAATACCCTGTGAATAACGATACAGTCAAAACTGTGCGCTTATTCGCAGGGTTTATTTTAAATTAAATTATTGTTCAGCGGGATCTTGATCTTGCTTGTAATCAACCTTTTCATCAAATTCAATTTTCAGGTCATCAAGTTGTTGTTGACTAACTTTCCCTGGAGCAGCAGTCAATGGTTCAACTGCTTTAGAATTCTTAGGGAATGGAATAACATCACGAATATTATCAGCTTGGGCAAGAAGCATTACCCAACGATCTAATCCAAATGCTAATCCTCCTTCTGGTGGCATTCCCATTGTTAAAGCTTTAAGCAAGAAACCGAAACGGGCCTCTGCTCGTTCCTTAGTGTATCCCAATGCCTTTAAAACTTTTTCTTGAACTTTTGGATCGTGAATACGGATCGATCCACCACCAATCTCATTACCATTCAAGATAATATCATAGCTTTGTGCGTGAGCTTTATGCGGGTCTTCACCATCTTCAAGATAATGGAGGTCTTCTTCATTTAACATTGTAAATGGATGGTGGGCAGCAATCCACTTACCAAATCCTTCATCATATTCAAACATTGGCCAATTAACGACCCAAAGGTAATTCCATTGATTAGGCTTAATCATGTCTAATTCTTCTGCAATTGCCCGACGAAGATAACCCAAAGAATCGGCAACAACATGGAAACTGCCTGCAACAATAAGAATCAAGTCGCCATCCTTAGCATCCATTTCCGCATTAATTTGTGCTGCTTGGTCGTTTAAGAATTTTGCAACTGGCCCATTGTATCCATCTGCTGTTACTTTAACCCAAGCAAGTCCCTTTGCACCAAATCGCTTAATGTAATCTTCATACTTCGAGATATCTTTTCGTGAATACTTGTCAGCACCACCAGGAACACGAATCGCCCGAACATAATTTCCATCAGCCACAGTATTAGCAAAGACCTTAAATGAACTGTCTTTTACAATATCAGAAAGATCATGAATCAACATGCCAAACCGCGTATCTGGTTTGTCTGAACCGTACTTATCCATTGCTTCTTGCCATTCCATTCGTGGGAAAGGAGTCTTAACATCAACACCCACGATTTCTTTCATTACCCGTTTAATTAAACCTTCCGTAACGGTTTGAATATCTTCAGGAGTAGCAAAACTCATTTCGGTATCAATTTGCGTAAATTCTGGTTGCCGATCACCACGAAGATCTTCATCACGGAAGCAACGAGCTAACTGGTAATATTTATCTACTCCGGCGGCCATTAATAATTGCTTAAATAATTGTGGTGATTGTGGCAATGCATAAAAATGACCAGGATAAACCCGGGATGGCACAATATAGTCACGTGCTCCTTCTGGTGTTGACCGTGTTAAATCAGGGGTTTCAACATCCATAAACCCTTCATTATCATAGTAATTGTGCACGATCGAAGCAACCTTACTCCGCAACTTCAAATTACGCATCATTTCAGGACGCCGGAGGTCAAGGTAACGGTACTTCATCCGTAAATCTTCCGAAGCATCAACATTATCGACAATATCAAATGGTGTCGTTTCAGACTTGGCGAGAACCTTGACATTATCAACAGCAACTTCAACCTTCCCTGTCTTCATATCAGGATTAATTTCTTTTTCTGCCCGTAATTGAACCTTTCCCTGAACCTCAAGAACGTATTGGTTACGAACAGCATTAGCAATTTTAAATGCTTCTGGATTTTCCTTTTCGTTAAATACTAATTGAACAATTCCTTCTCGATCCCATAAGTCAATGAAAATAAGGCCACCAAGATTACGCCGCTTAGCAACCCATCCTTTTAAAACCACTTCTTGACCTACTTGCTGTTCATTTGTATTCCCAGCGTAATTTGTTCTCTTCATTCTCCGCTTACCTCTTTCAATATCATTAATAACAATTTAAATAAAAAAGCACCCTTGAAATTACAAGGGTGCAAATGCACGGTACCACCTTGGTATCACTCAAAGATAACGTCAAACGACGGAGCAATAATGCTCAGCTTCAAAAGTGTCAATTGAGGCTGGATTCTTGGAGCTTTCACCCATCTCCAATCGCTGCTAATACCAGATACTCAAGCATTCTTTATCAAAAGCTATTAATATTCTTTAATTTACATTTTTACCATACTCGAAAGCATCTTAAAAGTCAACACTCACCTAACAAATAAATTTTGCTTAACACTAGTTGCTTCAAAATGTTATAAATAAGTTAAGACTAATCAAGGAGGCCGAATACGATGAACAACTTAAATACTGCTTGGTTTAAGAAACTCCCTTTAACTGATATCACTTCTGTTAAACCAGTAAGCGGTGGCGATATTAACCTTGCTTATCAAATAATTACTAGTGACAGAAAAAAGTTTTTTATTAAGGTTCAACCCAAACATAAGCATGACTATTTTAAGCACGAAATTAGTGGTCTTAAGGCAATCGGCAAAATTATAAATACTCCTACTCCACTTTACCACGGTGAAATCGATGATAATGCTTATCTAATTCTTAACTGGCTTGACGAAACGTGGGGCAATCAAGCTGATCTAGGTTATGCTGTTGCAAAGATGCATCAACACTACCATGATAAGTTTGGCTTTATGGAAAATCACCAAACAAAAGCCCTTATTAAGAATAATTCTTGGAACTCTGACTGGGTTGATTTTTACGTTAACCAGCGATTAGAACCAGAAGTGACTGTAGCAAGCGAACGTGGTCGTTGGAATAAATGGCGGCAAGCGCATTATTCCCAAATGGTCAAACAGTTTAGCAATTTTTATCGCCAGCATGAGGTAAAACCTAGCCTACTCCATGGCGACTTATGGGCTGGTAACTTTTTGTTTGCTGGTAATCATGAACCATTCTTAATTGATCCCGACGCTGTATATGGCGATCGGGAATTTGACTTAGCCATGACTACGGTTTTTGGCGGTTTTGATAATAGCTTCTACCATGCATATAGTCAAATTTTCCCATTTGACGACCAACTTGATGAACGATTATCGTGGTATCGTTTTTACTACTTATGCATGCATTTAATTTTATTCGGTGAAAGCTACGGTGGCGCCGTTGATCGAATTTTAAGCCAATACTAGTAAAGAAAGCAGGCATGAGCTAGCTTATCTCGTTCGTAGTTTCACCTTCCATAGCAGGCTAGGCTTTATCAGCAGTTGAACTTGTCCTGTAATATTTTCTGATTAAAAATATGGAGCTGTCACATAAGGCTCCTTATAGTTAAAAATTCTATAGCACAGTACACAAAAAGGCTCTGGTGTTCAAAAAAGCTGAACACTAGAGCCTTCTTCACGCTCTCTTTTACTACCTATCGTTCATACAAGATTGTCGTTGGACCATCATTTTCAAGGTCTATTTTCATCATGGCACCAAATTGACCAGTTTCTACACGAATACCGGTTGCCGCCAATTTTTGATTAAACAAATCGTACAATGGCTCGGCAATTTCTGGTCGGGCCGCTTGAGAAAAGCCGGGCCGATTACCATGTTTAGTATCAGCGTATAAAGTAAATTGTGAAACTGATAAAATCGCTCCATTAACGTCTCGCAGCCCCTTATTCATCTTACCATTTTCATCTTCAAAGACCCGTAGATTAGTAATTTTATGAACAAGGTAATCAATCTGTTCCTCACCATCATCTGGAGCAAATCCTACTAGAAGGAGGTATCCTTGATTGATTTTTCCAACAACCGCATTATCAATCGAAACAGCCGCATGATTTACTTTTTGTAAAACAACTCGCACGTTAATCCTCCTAACGAATAATTCGCTTAACGACATACACATCGGGAATGTTTTTTAAGCTATCCATAATTAGTTGTAATTGACGTAGGTTACGGACACCAATAATCAAACTAATCGTTACCATCTTATTATGGTCAACCTTACCATTAACGGAATTTAAGAACCGGGTACTATTATTAACTGACTTAAGAACATCATTTAATAACCCATTCCGGTTATAACCTTGAACTTCAAGGTCAGCATTGTAGTTAGTCTTATCCCCATTAGGATTTGCCCAATACACGCTAACAATCCGTTCGCCATTTTTTCGCGCTGCTTTAATATTGGGACAATCATCACGGTGAACCGAAACTCCACGTCCTTTAGTAATATAACCAGTGATGGCATCGCCAGGAATCGGGCTACAGCAATGGCTTAAGCGAACAAGAAGGTTATCAACGCCTTCAACTACCACGCCCTCACTTGAAGCTTTAGCCTGCTTTTGCTTTTCACGTTCATTAGGTTTTTCAAGGGTTTGGTGGTCTTCAAGGACTGCTTTTTCAGCTGCTTGCTGACGGTCGCTCTCTGCCTGCTGGCGAATATCAGCAGTAAACCGATTCCGAATGCCTACAGGTGCTAAATCGCCAAATCCAAGAGCCGCGAACATATCATCACTACTATTATAATGAGATTCTTTAGCGACTTCTTCACACTTTTCATCGGTCATAAGTTCTGCTGGTGAATATCCCGCTTCACGCAGTTCGTTTTCCAATAACTGCTTTCCTTGTTCAATATTCTTTTCGCGGTCATGAGCACGGAAAAATTGGCGAATCTTATTTCGCGCCCGCCGAGTTGAAACGAGGTCAAACCAGTCACGGCTTGGTCCTGCTGACGATGATGATGTAAGGATGTCAACGATATCACCATTTTTAATCTCATAATCTAATGGTACAATTCGTCCATTAACTTTTGCCCCAGTCGTATGATTTCCAACTTCTGTATGGATCTGATAGGCCATATCAAGCGGTCCTGATCCCTTAGGCATCTCAATTACATCGCCCTTAGGGGTAAAAGCATAAACCTTATCAGTAAATATATCGCTTTGAATACCCTGCATAAATTCATCAGTACCCTGACTCTCGCTTCGTAACTCTAAAATTTCTTTTACGACGTTTAGCTTTTGACTATCTTGGGTCTGTTGAATACCATTAGTCTTTCCTTCTTTATAAGCCCAGTGAGCGGCAACACCATATTCTGCGATCTCATGCATTTTATGTGTCCGAATCTGTACTTCTAGCGGGCGTCCCTCTGGACCAATAATCGTAGTATGAAGGGACTGATAACCATTTGCTTTAGGCATTGCAATATAGTCCTTAAATCGCCCTGGCATCGGCTTCCAGTTAGTATGAATCGCACCAAGGGCAGCATAACAATCCCTAATTGAATCCACTACAATTCTAACTGCCAGAAGATCATAAATTTGACTAAATTGTTTATGTTGGGTAACCATTTTGCGATAAACAGAATAAATATGCTTTGGTCGGCCATAAATCTCAACATTGGGTCCTAGGTCAAGGTCAGCAATTGCCTTTTTTATTAACTTAATAGAATCATCAATATAATCTACTCGCTGATCCCGCCGTGAATTCATCAAATGTACAATTCGATAATATTGTTGTGGATTTAGGTAACGAAGTGAAAGATCTTCAAGCTCCCATTTAATTGTACTAATTCCCAACCGATCGGCAATTGGTGCATAAATCTCAAGCGTTTCATTGGAAATTCGTCGTTGCTTATCTGGGCGCAGGTGTTTTAACGTTCGCATATTATGAAGACGATCAGCAAGTTTTACAATCATAACGCGAATATCTTTAGACATTGCTAATAAAAGTTTACGGTGCGTTGCTGCCATTTGCTCTTTATTTGATTTATAGCGAATCTTTCCAAGCTTAGTGTCACCATCAACAATCATGGCAATAGTTGGGCCGAAAAGCTCCTGAATATCACTTAGCGTTGCTCCCGTATCTTCGACGATATCGTGCAAGTAACCAGCACAAACAGTCTCTGGATCCATATGCAAGTTTGCTAAAATCCCAGCTACTTGGATTGGATGGATAATATACGGCTCGCCTGATTTACGTCGTTGGTCATGATGAGCAACTTCAGCAAAGTGATAAGCTTTTTCAACCAAAGCAACATGTTCTTCATTCATATACGAACTAACAATTTCTCGAACGTCTTCATGTGTTAATTCTTTTAATTCTGACATTAAATCCCCTCCCTCCAGTTATTTTTGCTGTCGTAATGACCATGATAAATATGCTAATGCTAAGTAAGCAAGAGCAAAATAATACGTATACCGTGGCATAAAGAAATAAGCAGTAATGAAATAAAAGAATGGGAAAATGAATAATTCCAGCCATTTTCCTTGATGCTTGTAAATCCAATATCCTGTCCAGATACTAAAAAGGCCATTAACTAAAATTAAAATGAGCTCTACCATCGCTACCCTTGTCACAAAAGGAAGCTTATCAATAATTAATGTTAATACCATTCCGACTAAAATACTGGATAACCACAACTGTTTATCCAACCTTTGCCATGCTTTTTTCATAAAATTCATTCTCTTTCAACACCTATATTCAGTTTTGAATCACCGATTAAAGTTGTCATATATTTTACCATAAGTAGGGTGTATTCATTATAACAATTCTGTTGCATATGAAATTGCTGCCATAAAATACAGCGGTGCCGTTTCTGTCCGTAAGATTCGTGGTCCAAGACCAACAGATACTACTCCAGTGCTATTCATTTGACTAACTTCATCAGATGTCAAACCACCTTCTGGGCCAAAGATAGCAAGAATTGAATCACCTGTTTTTAAGTTCTGAAATTGCTGCGATAAAGCACTCGTTTCGCCTTGCTTAGCAGATTCTTCCCACGCAACCACACGCTTAGTTGCCTGATAGTTATTTAATAGCTGGGTTAAATTATCACAATACTCAATTTGGGGAATTTTATTACGATGAGATTGTTCGGCTGCGGATTCAGCTATTTTTTGTAAACGAGTAATTTTTCGTTCTCGTTTATTTTCTTGCCAGTGGCTAATTGAACGCGCTGCTTCAAAAAAAACAATTTTAGTTGCTCCTAATTCAGTGGCTTTTTGAACAATTAATTCTGGCTTTTCCTTTGTTTTTGGAACACCGCATGCTAATACTACTGAAACTGGCAGCTCACTATTATTAGATAGCTTTTGGGTAATTTTTAGCTTAGCCACTGGAGCTGTTGCGATTAGTTCAGCGATATACACATACTGATCTGCCAAAACTACTTCAACCCTTGTACCTATTTTTGCGCGCATTACTTTTAATAGGTGATGCGCAGGTTCTTGTGGCAAAATAATTTCTTGTGCTGGATCAACATTAATAAAGTATCGTTGCATTTATTTCACCTCAATTGGTTTAGATGCAATCATGCCATGCCAATCTTTCATTTGCTGCTCATCCTCAATAACAAAACCTTGTTCACGAAGTTTCCGGCGAATCAATGAGGCTTTGTCGTCAATAATTCCAGATACTAAAAATTTTCCGCCTGGCCGTAAGTTCACGTATGCTTGTGGAATTAAGGGTACGATAACCTCCGCCAAAATATTAGCAACAACTATATCAGCTTGGGTATGGATTCCATCTAGTAAACTATTAATACCAACATGAACACCCTGAGCATCGGGGTTTAACGCTAGATTTTTTTTTGCAGAATTAACGGCAACCTCGTCAATATCATAGGCATCAATCTTACCCGCTCCTAAAAGTTTGGCGGCAATACTTAAAACACCGGAGCCTGTCCCCACATCAATCACATATTCATTACCTGTGATTACTTTTTCTAACGCTTCTAGCATTAGCCGTGTCGTAGGATGGGTACCAGTTCCAAATGCCATCCCCGGATCAAGGTAGATCAATTTTTCACGCTGATCTTCTGGATGATACGCTTCCCATTGAGGTACAATCGTCAGCTGATTTGTTACGCGCAGTGGATGATAATATTTTTGCCATACCGTAGCCCATTTCTGATTATCAACCACTTCGGCAGAAACCTTATTTTCACCAGGATTTAAACCATAATCACTTAATTTAGCAACTCGTTGATGAATCGTAGGCAATAGTTCTGGAACAAAGATATCTTGTGGAAAATAGCCAGTTACTGCGGCCCCGCTCTGCCGATGCGGGATTGATGATGGATCAATAAATTCACCACGGTTGCCATATTTACCCTTATGTAGTTCCTGAAAATCGGCTGCATCTTCAATTTGTACGCCTTGGGCACCCTCATCGGTAAGAATATAACTAACTGCCTCTACTGCCTCACTTGTGGTTATTACTTTGACTGCTGTCCAATCCATTTAATGGCCTCCTTAAATAATAAAATCGTGACCACAAACTAATCAAATGGTCACGATAAATGATGATTAATAAAGGCTAATTATTTTTTTCATCAGCCTCATTAATATGTGGTCGTTCTTGTTCACGTTTCTTTTCTTTGTCGAGATGATGGTTCAAGTAATCAATTAAGTCGGACTCAGTCAAGAAAATACGGGGATGATGCTGGTGATGGAGACGAACATCAATCTCATTAATCTTTAATCGTCCAGTCCACGTATGAGAATATCGAACAATTACCCGATTATTTAGTTTGTGTTTGCCGAAACGGAACACATATACGTGTTGGGGTGTCATCATTGGCCGAATGTACTCTTTTTTATACATTAAATCATTATCGCGCATAAACTGCTTAGTTCTATTCAGAATGGTAACCACCTCCTCTATTTTTATTCCTGATCAATTAAATTAATCTCCTTAGATAGGTATATTTTAGCACAGGTCTGCATTGTTCCAAAGTTTAATCTATGTTTAAACTTTAATTTTCAGAAAAAATGCTATACTAATTTCACAATATTAATGGAAGGTGATTGATTAAGTGAGTATCTTAATTGCTATTCTTGCTTGTTGGTTATTATGGAAAGTCGGACTTCTTACTATTAAATTTATTGGTTTAATTATGCTAGTCCTTCTAGTAGGGGCACTTGTGCATGTCTTACTCTGGCCCGCAATTCTTTTAGCTGCGATTATTTTAGGCGCTGGTATCTTCACAAGTTAATTTATTGAGAAGACTTTTTTGAATTTTATAGTAATTTTCACAAGGAATGTTATAATCGTTACTGTGAGAGAAATCTCAAATAATGTATTATACATAAGATGAAAGGGAGACTGTTTATTATGTCTAAGAATCATCAAAAGGTTGTTCTTGTTGGTGACGGTGCTGTAGGTTCTAGCTATGCCTTTGCAATGGCCCAACAAGGAATCGCTGAAGAATTCGCTATTGTTGATATTATTAAGGAACGGACTGAAGGAGACGCAATGGATCTTGAAGATGCTACTGCCTTCACTGCTCCTAAGAATATTTACTCTGCAGATTACGATACTTGCAAAGATGCTGACTTAGTAGTCATCACTGCAGGTGCTCCGCAAAAGCCTGGTGAAACTCGTCTTCAATTAGTTGACAAAAACTTGAAGATTATCAAGTCTGTTGTTGAACCAATTGTTAAGTCTGGTTTTGACGGTATCTTCTTAGTTGCTGCTAACCCCGTTGACATCCTTACTTACGCTGTTCAAAAGCTTTCTGGCTTCCCTAAGAACAAAGTTGTCGGTTCTGGTACTTCACTTGATTCAGCTCGTCTACGTGTTGCTCTTGCTAAGAAGCTTCACGTAGACCCACGTGATGTTATTGCTAACATTATGGGTGAACACGGTGATTCAGAATTTGCTGCCTTCTCAAGTGCTACTATCGGTGGTAAGCCATTACTTGACATTACTAAGGATGAAGGTATTTCAGACGATGAATTACTTAAGATTGAAGATGATGTTCGTAACAAGGCTTACGAAATCATTAACCGTAAGGGTGCTACTTTCTACGGTGTTGCTACCGCTTTGATGCGGATTTCTAAGGCTATTCTTCGTGATGAAAACTCTGTTCTCCCAATCGGTGCCCCAATGAACGGTGAATATGGCCTCAACGACCTTTACATTGGTACTCCAGCTGTTGTTAATGCTTCTGGTGTTGCTAAGGTTATCGAAGTTCCTCTTAATGACCGTGAAAAGAAGGCTATGGCTGATTCTGCAAAGCAATTGGAAGAAGTTGCTAAGAACGGTATGGCAAAGTTACAAAATAACTAACCTCAATTATCAAGTAGTAATCCTACTAATATCGGAAAGATAAATTAGTTAGTTTATTTTACATTAAAAAGAGGCTGGGAAAAAACTCCTAGTTGAAAATAAAAATCCGTACAATGAATTCTACAAAGATTCATTGTACGG
>NZ_RDBR01000055.1 GCF_009663775.1 Lactobacillus sp. 0.1XD8-4 | reverse complement strand
GGGGACAGCAAATGTCCTCTTTTTTGTATAAAAAATCTGGCATGGAATTTTCATCCATACCAGAAAGTGTATACCCGGAAAAGCCGAATGCTAGAACCCCTTTTTATTACTAGTTAGGGAAAGTTAGCAATTCTTTAGTTGTATGAGTAAATGGTTCACAACCGTTATCTGTAATATGAACACAGTCTTCAATTCGTACGCCAGCAAAGCCCGGAATGTATATACCAGGCTCAATTGAAAAACACATACCAGGTTGTAATTCTAATGTATTCCCCTCCATAATTGATGGAAATTCGTGTTCACTACTACCCATTCCGTGACCTAAACGATGAATGAAGTACTTGCCATATCCGGCATTAGTAATAATATCACGGGCAACTTTATCCAATTCTTCAGCGGTTATTCCTGGC
Source organism: Lactobacillus sp. 0.1XD8-4 (assembly GCF_009663775.1). GTDB lineage: Bacteria > Bacillota > Bacilli > Lactobacillales > Lactobacillaceae > Limosilactobacillus > Limosilactobacillus walteri. The sequence continues at coordinate 13,589 of NZ_RDBR01000055.1, read as the reverse complement.
TTAGCAGCATCTTGAGCAGCAAGTTGGGCTTCTAAGCAAACTTTATAAATATCTTTTTGTTTATCGTCTAAGCTTCCGACAGCAATTGTTCGCGATGCATCACTAATGTAGCCATCAACGATTGTTCCAAGATCAAAAAGTACGAGCTGATGATTTTTAATCTTATTATCACTTGTTGCCCCGTGAGGTTCAGCCGCGTGTGGGCCAGCTTGGACAAGCGTATCAAAGCTCATTTTATTGATGCCATGCTGTTTGAGGGCATACTCGAGGTCAGCGGCAATTTCCTGTTCTGTTTTACCTATTTGAACAGCTTCAAAACCAACTTTAAACGCAAAGTCAGCCCACTTTCCCGCTTCGTTTAATTTTGCTATTTCATCAGGGCTTTTGATCATTCGCATCTGAGCAATAAGCGGTGAAAGGTCAGTATTGAATCGTGCATTTGGAAGAACTGATTCAAGTGCACGTAGGCCGTCGACTGTTAGTGATTCACCTTCAATCCCCCAGTTAACAGGGGTACCGGCATGATGGTGAACATAATCAGCAATCATTGCAAAGGGATTTTCGTGATCAAGGTAACCATATACTGGATATGACCAACCAGTATCCTTAATTGCTTCGACCTCAAGAGCAGGAGCAAATAAAAAAGGCTCACTATTATCAAATAGCACTAAGGCAAGTACTCTTTCAACTGGATCACTATAAAAACCGGTTAAATAGTTAATAGTCATTGGGTCGCTGATATAGGCAGCATCGAGGCCTTTATCATTAAGTGCTGCTTGCAATTGATCAAGTTTTGTCATTGCGTTCACTTCCTTAAAAAGATTGCGAATATTATATCATATTGTTATAAAAACAAAAAAATAAGTGGGAACGTTTGCCAATTGCGGGCAAATCTGCTATATTAACTAGGTTATGAAAAGTTATGAAAACAGATTATAGCAATGAAGAAAGGGCTATCTTATGGAAAAACAATCAGTAACAATTTATACGGTTGCTCGAGAGGCTCGTGTTTCAATGGCTACAGTTTCACGAGTAGTAAATGGCAATCCAAATGTAAAGCCAGAAACTAGGCAAAAAGTATTAGATGTAATCAAGCAATTAAATTATCGACCAAATGCAGTTGCGCGGGGGCTTGCATCGAAAAAGACGACAACAGTCGGGGTAGTTATCCCTAGTATTACTGATCCTTACTTTGCTGAATTAGCATTGGGGATTGATGACGTTGCATCGATGTATAAATACAATATTATTTTAACTAATTCTGATTCCGATGATGAGAAGATTTTAAAGGTTGTTCGGAATTTACTTGCCAAGCAAGTTGATGGGATTATTTTTATGGGCCACGATGTTTCTGATGAATTACGCAATGAATTTGAAAGCACCAATACTCCAGTAGTTGTTGCAGGATCAATTGCTAATGATGAGAATTTACCAAGTGTCCGAATTGATTATCGTGCTGCCGCCAAAGAAGCAACAGAATTTCTACTTGGGCATGGTGATCAACAGGTAGGATATATTACCGGTCCGCTACGTTATTCAATTAATGGTGAAGACCGTCTTGACGGTTATAAGAATGCGTTGGCCGATCATGATGTTAAATTTGATCAGTCATTAGTTATTGAAACAGATGGTTCATATCAAGCAGGTTATGCTAAGACAAAAGAAATTATAGAAAAGGGCCTTAAAGCCGCATATGTTACCGATGACAGCTTGGCAGCCGGCTTGCTTAATGGATTAACAGATGCGGGAGTAAATGTTCCAGCCGACTTTGAAATTGTATCGTCAAACGATACTAACTACACTAAGCTTGTTCGGCCGATGTTAACGTCAATTACCCAACCTCTTTATGATATTGGTGCTATTTCAATGCGGTTGCTAACAAAACTGATGGATGGTGATGATAATAATGATGATGAAAAGAATGTTATCTTAGACCATGGTTTTGTTGAGCGGAACTCGACTCGTAAGTAGGTTGTGATTAGCTGTGACAACCCGTAGTGAATTACGAGCACAACGTGAAGAGGAGAATATACCGCCTACTTCACCATCCGAAGCAAATCACTCCCCTCAGCATCATATTATTTTCCGTTTATGGGGAATTGTTTGCTTGATTGTATTATCATTAGCATTATTAATTAATTCAACGTTGCTAAACGCGAATTTTGTGAAAGGCGAGATTACTAATTCGTCATTAGAATCAGTAATGCTAAATCAGGTTAACAGTACTTTAACGCAATATGGAATTTCAACGTCAATTTTAAAAAAGAGTGATACGGATAAATTAATTACACAAGCTGTTGATCAAGTATATGCTGGCGAAAAGATAAACTTAGATTTAACACCAGTAATAAATAGTGTTAATGCTTCTGTTAATTCGCAGTTAGCGCAATATGGATTATCAACTTCGATGCTTCCTGCTGGCGGTACTTCAGCTGTCGCAAATAATGTTAATTCAATGGTTAACAGTCAGCTTAATACCCCGGAAGTTACTCAGCTTATTGCAGGAATAAAGATTGCTAAAACGGTTGTTAAGATTTTACTAGTCATTAGTCTGATTTGTTTAGTTATACTAATAGTTAAAAGTATTTGGCAACATCATGCGATTGCAAGTTTTAGTTGGATATGTTTAATTGGTGGAATTCTTTATTCAGGAGTTTTACTGGCTATTCATGGAACTGCGCTTCAAGTTGGACAGCAACAACCTGATTTCAGTCCGTTTATTACGCAAGTAGCCGATGCGTTTCAGCAACGGGGATTTAATTATTCTTTCTTGATGATTGGTCTTGGAATTCTTCTGCTTCTTTTGCGAGTTGGAATAAGAAAATGGCAAGAACGCCATTGACCTTGAATTAAGGATAAATATTTGCTAAAATTTATCTGTTTGTATTACATTAATAAAGAAAAGAGGAGTCAGTAATGTCAGGACATTCAAAATGGCATAACATTCAGGGACGTAAGAACGCCCAAGATGCTAAGCGTGGTAAGATTTTTCAAAAGATTTCACGTGATTTGTACCAAGCAGCTAAAGCAGGTGATCCTGATCCAGCGAACAACGCTCAATTACGGCTTGTGATCGATAAGGCACACGCGGCCAACATGCCTAAGAAAAACATTGACCGTGCTATTGCCAAGGCTTCAGGTATTGGTGGAGCTAAGTTCGAAGAAGTTACTTACGAAGGTTACGCTCCAGGTGGTGTAGCTGTAATGGTTTCTGCTCTTACCGATAATAAGAATCGGACAGCATCTGCTGTTCGTTCAGCTTTCAGTCATTCTGGAGGTTCTTTGGGTGCTAGCGGATCAGTTTCATATATGTTTGATCGTAAGGGATTAATCGAAGTCCTTCGTGATGGCCTTGATAAGAGTGAAGATGATATGTTAATGGATGCTTTAGATGCAGGAGCTGAAGATATGAAAGCTACTGATGAAAAGTTCCAAATCTTCACTGATCCAAGTAACATGACAGCAGTTCGTGATGCCCTTCAAGAACAAGGATATGAATTAGATACTGCAGAAGTTACAATGATCCCTCAAAATCGGACTGAAGTACCAGCTGATAAGGCCAAGCAATACCGTCACTTAATTGATGAATTAACAGAAAATGATGATGTTGCTGATATTTATGAAACTGGTATTTTGCCAGATGACGATGATGAAGAATAATTAAATATTTAATATTATAGTTAGGTTTTATCCTACTAGCCTATAAAGGTTCAAAGCATTATTAAATTAGTGCTTTGAGCCTTTTTTTCGTTTAAAAATTATTATTTTTAAAATTTATTTAGTGCATTTCCATTTTTTATACGTATTTAAATAATAGGGAGGTTAAAAAATGACAAGTTTTGCAGAACAGTTAACAATAGTTATTAAGGAAAATGCAAGTGATTTATATATCTTGCCAAGAGAGAATGGTTACCAGTTATTAATGGCCAAGAAAGGACAAATTGTTATTTTACGGAAGATATCAGAAGAATATGGACAGCATTTTATTTCGTATTTAAAATATCGTGCTGACATGGCCGTTAGTGAGCATCGTCGCCCACAATTAGGAGCTTTTAACCTTGTTTGCGAAGGGCGAAAAGTGAATTTAAGGTTATCAACGGTTGGCGACTATCAAGGCAGAGAATCATTAGTTGTTCGTTTTATTTACCAAGTTATTGACACGCAATTTAATTTTTTAGTTCCCCGACATTGGGAAGTGCTAAAAAATTGTTGCCAACAAAGGGGGCTGATCTTATTTGCTGGACCAATGGGGGCGGGGAAGACTACAACAATGTATCAACTTGCGCGAGCAATGCTTCCTGATAAAGTTGTGCTAACGATTGAAGACCCTGTTGAGATAGAAGAACCGGGCTTTATTCAATTGCAAGTGAATGATTTAGCAGGGATGAATTATCAGAGTTTACTGAAGGTTGGATTACGCCATCGACCGAATATTTTTATTGTGGGCGAGATTCGTGATGCGCAAACAGCAGCGATGACTATCCAAGCAGCTTTAAGCGGACATTTAGTTTTAGGAACAATTCATGCTCAAAATGCAGGAGGCGTTATTGCCCGCTTACGACAACTAGGGGTGGACCGTTATTATCTTCAGCAAGTGTTAACAGCAATCTCTTATCAACGCCTACTCCCCTTAAGAAATGGAGAGCAGGCAATTTTATGTGATTTGTTATATCAAGAATATTTAATAAACAGCATTATGAATAACGGAGAAAGAGGAATGTCAGATGAATGGACAAAAAATCTTAAAAGTGCAGTGGCAAAAGGAAAAATTACCTCTGAAGTTGCGGAAGAGTTCAGAAAGGGCTAATCTCAGCCATCATCAACAGGCAGCACTATTTTTACTGTTAGCTGATTTATTGGCGGTTGGTTTTTCAATTCGTCATGCACTAAATTTTATTGGAACAGTGAAACCTAAAATGTTGCCATGGGTTACTTGTATTGACCAACGGATGAAAAATGGTACTAATTTTGCGCAGAGTCTAAGAAAGGAGGTTAAGGCAGATTTATATTATCAGTTACTATTAGCTGAAAAGCACGGTAATCTAACACAAACGTTAACAGAAGTAGGAAAATTAATGACAGCGCAAGAAAAACAACGAAAAAAATTATTAGGACTGCTTCAATATCCGTTAATTTTATTAATAATGTTAGCTGTTGTAATAAGCTGTTTGGTCTTGTTTATATTTCCTGAATTGAAGATGTGGCAAGAAACTAATAATTCTCCTGCCTTCTTAAAATGGGCAAGTTTATCAGGCAGTTATTTATTTGCCTTATTTTTTATTTTGGGGCTTTGTCAGTGGTGGCATTGGCAAAAAATGTCCAAAGAACAAAAGTTAATAAAGATTTGTAAGATGCCAATTATTGGAAAATGTTATTGCTACTATTATCAATATTATTTGACAAGTATTTTAGGAATGATGGTTAAAGAAGGGATGTCACTTGCTGAAATTTGTCAGCTTACGCAAGAGTTTCATCGGGATTCAATATTATATATTTTTGGGAAAAAGGCAATCAATATTCTTCAACAAGGAGGAAACCTTGCTAATGTTATTGTTGATTATCCTTTTTTGCCTAATGAACTAATTATATTTATGAATAAGGGGATGACTCTTGAGAAAATAGGCCAAGATTTGACGATCTTTGCGCAGTTGCAGTTTAAGACTTTAACAAATTCAATTGAACGGTTATTGATATATGTCCAACCGATTATTTTTAGTGTTATTGCAATAGTAATTGTTTGCCTATATTTAAGCATCTTATTGCCAATCTATCACTCATTTCAAGGAGTTTATTGATGAAAGTTTTAAAAAGAAAACAATCTGGATTTACGTTATTAGAAATGTCAATTGTGTTATTTATTATTAGCTTATTAGTGCTAATAATGCTGCCAAATTTATCACAACAGCGCAAGCATGCTAATGTCATTCACGGCAAAGCGATGGTTTCGGTGATTCAAACACAGATTGATGCTTATGAGAATGAAAATGGTACGGACAATGTTGGACTCGATGAATTAAAAAATGCTAATTACTTAACAGCAGCTCAAGTTCAACAAGCTCATCGTGAAAGAATAGTAATTGTCGATGGAAAGGCAATCCAACGATGATTAGGAGAAAAGGGTTTACTTTTCTTGAAACAATAATTGTTCTAGGAATAGCTGCGCTGATTTTAACTATTACAATTCCACCATTTACGAGAAGCCAACAGATAATGATGGAAGAACGTTTTTGGCGATTGTTTCGTCGTGAATGGCGTCAAGCACAATTACGGGCTGAAATTGACCAACAACTTACGATAATTAGATATAACAAGGTAGGAGATATAATTTATTTTCGCTGGAGTAATGGATGTAATGAAATAGTTATTCCCGCTACATTAAGAGTGGTTTCTTTTGGTGAAGTTGTAATATCACCAACTGGTTATACTAAGGCCCGTACACAGGTCTTCCAATCGAATATAAACCATCATTTATTTTTGATGAAAATTCAATTAGCATGGGGAGGTTATCGAATTGAAGAAAAAAACTCAGGAAGCATTTATGATGGCTGAGGGTTTAACAGCTATGATCGTTATTGCTTTAGGAGTTAACCTATTTTTTGCTTGTGAACAGCAATTACAATATCAATATCAAAACAGCCTGCAAAAGCTAGCTGCGATTCGTCTTGGCAAAGAAGTAAGCGATTTATATGCTATTAAAAGAGAAAAAGTATCCTTAACGAGGGATGGGATGATTGCCAAAGCTAGTTCGCAAGGAGTAATCATCTATTATAAGGGTAAGCGTCTATGGCAGGTAATAAGTTAAAAAAGGCGGCATTTACATTGGTTGAAGGAATTTGTGCGCTAATAATCACTTCGCTTGTAGTTAGTAATATTAGTTTAACGATGACCAGTGTAAAAAAGGCTAATTGCATAGATTTAGATTCAACAATTAATTGGTATTTATTTATTCAAGAGTTAGAATCGTCAAGCCATCGTTTTGCAGTGGTTCAAGTTCAAAAACGTCATTTATTTTTATATAGTCAAACGGCCCACCGTAATTATGAATTAAAAGGAAGTACTACTTTATTTTTAACATGTGTTCATAGCGGTGGCTATTTACCCTTGCTCGATAATATAAAAGCCCATCACTATTCTTTTACGCAATTGGATTCACAAAGGGTTTTAATAGAGGTGGAGAGGACAAATGGAAAAAAGGAAAATACAATTGTTAAATTTTATCCAGCACCAACGCATTAGAAAAGACGGATACGTTTTGTTGGCAAGCATTGCGATGCTCTTTATTATCAGCTCAGTCCTTTTATACCAGTACCGTTATTACTGCGAAAGCCGACAATTAGAAAATGAACTGTCTCAAATTTATTTAATCAAGATAAAGAATAATCTTAGGTAGACCAATAAGAGTGTTGCCTTGAATTTAGTATGAAGAATAGTTAAACTAGTAAGGTAATGATTGTATTATTTGGAGGCGACTACCACTGGCACATAAAACACCACAGCAATTATTTGAGCTTTTTGATAAAGCAACTGAAATTTTGCAGGCAGCATTGAATTGCTCATATTTGGATGCATTTTTAGAAAATGCTGAAAATATTATTGATCATAATACTGTCCGTGTAGACGATGGAGTTCCTAATGAAAAAGCAGTAAAAGAATTGCAAACAATATACCAAGAATTAGATTTACAAAATATGAAGTCAGAGATTATCCGGCAAATCATCCAGCTGAGTTTTTTGAAAGTAATTCGGAAAGATGCAATTCAGGCTAACCATCAAATGACCCCTGATACTATTGGGTTAATTATGGCTTTTTTGATTGAGAAAGTTACAAAGGCTAAGGAGATCGAAACGATTTTTGATCCAGCTGTTGGGACAGCTAACTTATTGACTACAGTTATTAACCAATTAAAGGCTGATGGGGATAAGGATATTAAAGGTTTTGGTATTGATAATGATGATGCAATGCTCCAAGTTGCAAGTGTAAGCATCGAATTACAACATCTTGATGTTAAACTGTATCATCAAGATGCAGTTACCGCTTTAGATATTCCACAGTGTGACCTAGCAGTTTCCGATTTACCGATCGGTTATTACCCATTAGATGAAAATGCTAAAAACTATCAAACTAGGGCGAAAGAGGGACATTCATATGTGCATCATTTATTGATTGAGCAGGCAATGAATTACCTTAAGCCAGGTGCTTTTGGTGTGTTTTTAGTTCCTAGTAGTCTATTTCAAACAAAAGAATCACAATCATTTGTTAAATGGATTCAGTCTGTTGCCTATTTACAAGGACTTATTAATTTACCAGCTGAACTTTTTGCTAACCCTAATGCGCAAAAGTCTATATTGTTACTCCAACGTCAAGGGGGCAATAGTACACAAGCAAAGAAGGTATTGTTAGGCGAGTTCCCTTCGTTCAAGGATAAGGCTAAGTTTGCTTCATTTATGGACGATATTAATCAATGGGTAGCAACGAATTTACGTTAAAGGAGAAAATTTCAATGTCAAAAACAATTGCAGTTAACGCCGGGAGTTCAACACTAAAGTTTAAATTATTTGATATGCCAAATGAAGATGTGGTCGCTGAAGGAACGATTGAACGAATCGGCGAAAAAATGGGCCATGCTAAAATCAAATTTGGTGATGGACAAAAGCATGAAGAAGAACAGCCATTTGAAGATCATGGGGCAGCAGTTAATTACTTACTAGATAAATTAATTGCACTAAAAATTGTTAGCAGCTATGACGAGATCACTGCTGTTGGTCACCGTATTGTTGCTGGTGGGGAATTTTTTAAGGATTCGACTGTCATTGATGATGACGTCATTAATAAGATTGACGAATTAGCAGAATATGCACCACTTCATGAACCTGCTGAATTAATTGGAATCAAGGCATTCCAAAAAGTTTTGCCAAACGCTTTTGCGGTTGCTGTCTTTGATACTTCTTTCCATGTTGACATGCCTGAGATGAACGCGTTATATAGTGTACCTTTTGATTGGTACGAAAAATATGGGGCACGGAAGTACGGAGCGCATGGTACAAGTCATCGTTATGTAGCTGGACGTGCTGCTGAGATGTTAGGAAAGCCATTAGAAGATCTTAAATTAATCACGATGCATATTGGTGCAGGTGCTTCAATTACTGCAGTGAAAAACGGTAAGTCATTCGACACTTCAATGGGCTTCACACCAGTTGCTGGAATTACTATGGCAACACGTTCAGGAGACGTTGACCCATCACTAATTTCCTTTATGCAAGGTAAATTAAACTTATCTTCTGATGAAATGATTGATATCTTAAATCATAAGTCAGGATTAATTGGAATTTCTGGAATCTCACCAGATATGCGTGATATTCTTGCGGCAGCAGAAAAGGGTAATGATCGTGCTCAATTGGCCCTTGATATTTATGTTAACCGTATTGTTCGTTACATCGGTTCTTACATTGCCGAAATGGGTGGCGCTGATGCAATTGTATTCACAGCGGGTGTTGGTGAAAACAGTGCCCCAATTCGAAAGATGGTTACTGATAAGTTGAATTATTTTGGCATCAAGATTGATCAAGAAAAGAATGATTGTCATGGTGTTGAACGTGACTTATCAGCCGCCGATGCTAAGATTAAGACATTATTGATTCCAACTAATGAAGAATTAATGATTGTTCGAGACATTGAACGGCTAAAGAAAAATAACTAATAAGGGATGGCAACCATTAAATTAAGTGACTAGTTGACGATAAAATTTGTCTCTGGTCACTTTTTATTTTAGAATTTAAGATGGCTATTAACTATTATTAAGAAAAGGGGGAGTTATTATGAAATTTGTTACATCTGACACCCATTTTTTTCATGATAGTTTGCTGGGGATGAGTGATTTTGCGCCACGTCCTTTTGCAAATGTCAGTGAGATGAACCAGACAATAATCAACAATTGGAATAATAAAGTTGGTAAAAATGATATTGTTTATCATTTAGGAGATATCGCCTTATATTTTGTTAAGCCACAAAAAGATGCTTATCAGGCTATCTTTGAAGTACTTAATCAATTAAATGGACATTTAAACTTAGTAAAGGGAAATCATGACAGTCGAGTTCTGTTTAAATATTTAGCTAGTAAGAATTATACGTTTGCCGGAATACCTAAGTTTCAATTTCATGATGTTGGTGTATTGTTAAAATATAATCACCGGCAGTATTACTTAACTCACTATCCATTGATGCTGGGAATTGCACCACAGATAATCAATCTTCACGGGCATATTCATCATTACTCAGTGCCAATAAAGGAAAATATTAACGTTGGAATTGATGCACCAGAATTGGATTATCTTGATAAAAAGCCCTTGTTTGGTGCACCGTTAAATTTTCATGAAATAGAAGAAATAGCAACTAAAAAAGCAATAGAATTTCCACAACACAAATAAAAGAATTAGCGGTTAGGAAGTGAATAAATGAATCGAGCAAAAATACAAGATTATATCGATCAACGCGAGGAGCAGCGAACATTAATCTATCATGTTGAAGAAATCGATGATAAGCATTTTAAGGTAAATGGACATCCTTATGAGCTGGTTAAAAATTATCGAAATGGTTTTAATCCAGAAAGCTTGGCAGAACGATTTAGCAACATTTTAAGTAAATATGATTATATTGTAGGAGATTGGGGCTATGATCAATTACGTTTAAAGGGTTTTTATGATGATCGTAACCCGCTGTATGAGCCCGACCAAAGTGTAAGTACAATTGAAGATTATCTATTTGAATATTGTAATTTTGGATGCTCGTATTTCATCATTCACAATGATGATGTTTGTATACCGCGCCAACGCAATCGCCGTCAACGATCAACACGTCGACGCACCCCTGTGATTCATGAACGCCGGCGAAAAGTGCATCAGCCGAGTATTCGTCAACGGCATAATCAACATGCTGAACGGGTAAAGAATGGAAACCATCAAAAATTCGTAATTCATCAACGAAAAAAGAGGAGCGAAACTAAACGATGAAAGATTATCAAGGATACTTTATTGACCTCGATGGAACAACTTATAAAGGAAAAAAGCGAATTCCAGCGGCAGCCCGATTCATTAAACGACTTCAAGAAAGACAAAAGAACGTTTTATTTGTAACAAATAACAGTACACGCACGCCAGAATTCGTTGCAGAAAATCTCAGAAATAACCATAATATCAACGTTACATCAAAAAATATCTACACAACAGCACTTGCTACTGCTGATTATCTTTCATCTGTTGCTCCCGCTATGAGTAAAATTTATGTTGTCGGTGAATCAGGATTAAAACAGGCATTACAAAAGAATGGTTTTATTCTTACTGATGATAATCCCGCTTATGTAGTAGTAGGACTAGATACGGATGTTACTTATGATAAGTTAGAAAAAGCTGTTTTATTAATTCGGAATGGTGCTATTTTTATTGGGACTAACGCGGATAGCAACTTGCCGAATGAACGAGGAATGGTTCCTGGAGCTGGTTCAATTATAAAATTAGTTGAATATGCTACACAACAACAGCCGATAATGATTGGTAAACCCGAATCAATTATTATGAAGATGGCATTAAAAAAAGTTCGTTTACCTAAGGAAAAAGTAATTATGGTGGGAGATAACTACCATACAGATATTCAAGCTGCGATTAATGTCGGAATGGATAATTTGTTAGTATATACAGGATTGTCACGGCCTACCGAAGTAGTAAAAGAAACCGTTCAACCTACATTTACAGTGGAGAGTCTTGATGAATGGCAAATATGAAGTAATTGAACAAGGAAAAGCAATATTGTTGACGCTATTGAGTTTAGTAGCGTCAATTAGTATTGCTCTTTTTATTGTTATAAATATATCACCGCTTTTTGTAACAGTTCCCAAGCACTTATTAGGACTCTCGCATCAAACTATACTAAGTGACTATTCAAGGATAATTACATATCTTCAGTTCCCAGGAAATCATTTATTAGAACTAAAATATATCCCAATTACTAGATCAGCAGTTAACCACTTTAAGGACGTCAAAAGACTTATCTTACTTAATGAACTATTAATCTTCATTACTGGACCGTCATTAGTTTACTTATTAAAAATACAAAAACGACAGAATCAGCTCTGGCGCTTAATTCTGCCGTTTCAAATGTTATTTATTTTGTTAATTTTTGGTGGCTTTGTTGGGTTAACCAATTTTAATAGTTGTTTTATCAAATTCCATTATTTAGTTTTCTCTAATATGGACTGGGTATTTAATCCCACAACGAATCCAGTTATTCAATTAATGCCGGAAAGCTTTTTTGAACTACTTTTTGGTTTATGGTTCATCATTGTCTTAGTAATTTTATTGTTGATATGGGGATGGATAAAGTTAACATTAAGCATTTTCTTTAACAAATCGTGATTTAATAGCTCCAACTACAGCAGGAATTAATGTTACGACAATTATTCCAATAATAATTACTGAGAAGTGTTCTTGGACAAAGGGAAGGTTTCCAAAAAAGTAACCAGAACCGCAACAAAGTAAAACCCAGGTGATACAACCGATAATGCTATATTTGAAGAATTGTTGATAAGGGAAACCAGAACCAGCTGCAGCAAATGGCGCAAACGTTCGAATAATTGGAATAAATCGCGCAAGGATAATAGCAGGGGCACCGTGCTTTTCAAAGAAGTCCTCAGCACGTGCTAAGCTATCTTTATTAATAAGCTTTCCAAATAAGGAATGGTTAGACAAACTCTTTCCGATTTTATGCCCAATTAAGAAATTGAGGGAGTCACCACCTAGACAGGCGCAAAGGAATAAGAGGATAAAGATCCAGATATTAAGGTTATAACGAGGATCAGCAGCAAGCGCACTTGCTGCAAACAGAAGAGAATCACCAGGAAGAAATGGTAAGATAACTGCTCCTGTTTCAACAAAGATGATTGCAAATAATATTAAGTATGTTGCATCACCAAACTGATTAACAATTTGAATTAGGTGAACATCAATATGCAAGATAAAATCAATAAGGGTTGCCAATTTAATTCTCCTTTTAGTAAATTATTAAGATAATACTGTTAAAGTGTATCAAGATAAATTTTCGTTGTGAAGCATTCGACTAAATTTGTAAATAAGATTTTACTATTATTTAAATAATAACTTAAAAATTTAGGTAAGAACTTTTGTTACAATTGTTTGTCATTATGGGATAAATTAATATTGGAATAATTGAAATGACCATTGCTATTAGCTTAAATACGAACTTCAGCGATTAAATATAAATAGGAAATTCGTCTGCTATTTTATAAAAAAATCTTAAAGAAAATGTTGACAAGTACAGTGTTACACGGTATAGTAGTTATCGTTGTCAAAGCAATTACAATATTGCTTAGATGATTAATAACTTAAATAAAAAAGTTGTTGACATCAGATTGATGACATGATATAATAAATAAAGTTGCTGATTGAGTTATCGATCAAAAGAAATTCTAAAATAATTAAAATTTCTTCTTGACAAGTTGAATCAACATATGATATAATAAATATGTTGATTGGCTGCTTAATCAGCCAACAGGTAGACCTTTGAAAACTGAACAAAGTTTC
>NZ_RDBR01000054.1 GCF_009663775.1 Lactobacillus sp. 0.1XD8-4 | reverse complement strand
TCTTTCCCATAGAAAAAGCCCTCCGAGTATAAGATGAATTTTCTATTTCATCTGTATACTCAGAGGGCATTATAACCGAATATTATAAGTCTCTTTATCTTTTAAGATCACTCGACCGGCTAAAAGGTCTTGATTGGCCTGATTATCAGTGTCAGGTTCATAGGTTATATAACCAAACAATGGGTGCTGACCTGCTTGATATTCTTGATACCATTTTTCATAATCAGCGGTTAATTGAGGATCATTAAAGTAATTTTGTCCTTCATAACTAAGATTAACCTTAGTCTTAAATTCGTTATCAGGAAGTTTTATCCATGATGGATAATCTTTTAAAATGTAATCATAAGGATAAGTACCCAACGCATCATTAAGCGTTTGACCTTGACGCGCAGTTATTTTAATACTGTTGACAGTCTCTTTTGGTTCTGTACCACCATTATCATACCTAACAAAATTCAAAGTTGCATGAATTTCATCTTGCGCCTTTTGAGTGTCTTTTGGTTGCTGTGAATTAGTTGTAACTGCTACCTTTGATGTTGCAAATACATCTTCACTAAGAGTTGATTTATCGTCAGTTTTAGGAAGACTTAAAGTATTGGTCTTAACTTCAGACTTATTTTGCTTCGTGGAACCTTGATTGGAGCTGTCTTTTTGAAGATTAGTTTTTACCTCAACAGTCTCAGCTTCCTTAGTTGAATCTTGTGTAGTTATCCCTTTATCTTGATTATTTTGTCCTGCTTCCGTCTGTTCCTTCTGATCCTGAACATTTTGCTCAGTAGTCTTAGTTTGCACATTTGATGTGTTCTGTGCCTGACTTATCTCATCAGCGTGGGCTACCGTACTTCCACCAAAGATAATAGTCGTACCTAGTAACACAGAAGCAACGCCAACGCTGAGTTTACGTAACCCGAACCGTTGCCGTTGCTTTTCCATTTTGCGTAAGTATTCTTGTGCATTGTTTCTTGACATAGCATATCCCCCAATATGTTTTGTAGTTAGATATTAAATATTCATTTGTTGGAAATATTCTAGCACAAATTTATCGATTTATAAATACCTGTTTATTATCTTTTTGATAACAAGCATAGCCTTAAATACACTCTCATTCTTAGTTACTAACTAAGTAAGCGATCTCTATTTTAAACCAAAATTTAACAAAAAAAGACCTGCCAGCAAGCATTGGTCTACTTACTGACTAGTCTTTTACTTAAAATTAGCAGTTAACTTATAGATTGGTTGGCCTTTGGCGGCAAATTTCTGCTCATACTCAGTTTCAACATTGTGTTCATTTTCCGCACTCTGATGAAGGTCAAGCCATACCCCATTGAAGTGCATTCCGTAATTATTCATACTTTCGAGTGAAAACTCAAACAGACCCATATTATCTGTTTTTAACTCAACAACGCCGTGATCTTGTAAAATTTTTTCATAGGTGGCGAGGAAAGTCTTGTAAGTCAAGCGCCGTTTGGCATGCCGCTTCTTCGGCCATGGATCAGAGAAGTTTAAATACATCTTCGCAACTTCGCCGGGTTCAAAGTATTCTTGGAGGTCTTCCCCATCCCCACAAATCAACTGGAGATTGGGTAGATCTGCTTCTAAGGCTTTCTTAAGGGCAATGGCGGCCACTGTCCGTTGAATTTCCAACCCGATAAAATTAATATCTGGATGGGCCTTGGCCATGCCAATAATGAACTGACCCTTTCCCATTCCAACTTCAAGGTGCAGGGGCTGTTCCTTTTTAAACCGTGATTGCCACTTTCCCTTTAATGCTGGGGCATCATCGACCATCATTTCTGGGTGGGCAGCAATCAAGGGATCGGCCCATTTTTTATGTTTCACACGCATAATTTATAAACCTCATTTCATTAGTTTTTTAACTCTGACATTAAAGTAGAAGCGACTTAATAAGACGACTTCGATTGCGGCAATAACAAAATTAATTAGCATTTGTCCAACATTGATCTGCCAACTGATACTAGCAAGGGCAATTAAGACTGCTTCTAGTGCTGTTACTTTTGCTAAAAGCTGCTTAAAATCAACCTGTTGCTGACGGGGCGGGATCGGGTAGATATGGGTAAAGACATTGGCTTCATACTGATCATAGAGTGGCATCAACTGGGTCGCAATCAAGTAAATAAAGAGAACCACGATCACAGTACTAAGCCACCCTGCTGGCAAGAGAAAGACAATTACCATTCCTAGCAGGGTGAGGCGACTGACGATCCCACTAACTTCGGTACTCCGAACAAAGGCCCGGGCATAAAGGTAGGACCATGGTTGACCGTCCTTAGTCAGCCAGTTAACCAGCCAGTCCGCCCACTTGCGCCGTTTTGTATTTCCCTGAACACTTGGTACATCGGTAAAAAGATTGAAGAAACGGTAAACGCTATACATCCGGTCTTGTTCTGTCTTAACAGCGATCCGCCAGTTGACAGCAAGGTCGCGATAATAGACTAAAACTGCTAGATATAAGACAACTGCCACTACCAAACCGACATACGGATTGATTAGCCACATCGCCGCCGCAGCCAATAAAGGGTTAACCCAGTATTCGAGTCGCGTCCGCCACTGCTGGTTGCCCCATCGTTGACTAATCGCCTTGCGGGCAAGGTGCATCCAGTCAGCCTTATTAATGATGGCAACCAAGAAGACCGTGAAAATCTCCATTGAACTGAGTTTTTCTGTTGTCAAGGCAAAGGGCAAGGCAATAAAAGCACCCACAACCGTCATTATCTCGGCCAAAATCAAGCTGTACCAAGTCGCCTGATTAAGGTAACGGTGAATTTCTTCGACTTGGGGCAAGAGAAAGACAGGATCAGGCTTTTTTAAGAGGGTCGCCAGCCGTCCAACTTGGGCAATGGCGGTAAACCAGCCGACTAATACCAGCCGGGTCCACCACTCATGCGGGCCTAATGTCGGCAGCCATTGAGAATAACCGTAAGCCAGGGCACCAAAAAGGAAAAAGAGGGCAATAACAAAGTGATCATTAAATACTAGCCGCCAGTACCGCAGTAAGAGCATGAAGTGTTGACCACGCCGTTTGCTAAATAACTTATTCATGCTGATCACCCTTTGCTAAATGGAGGTAGATCTCATCAAGTGATTCACCCGCATGGTCGCCTGCTGCCCGCAGTTGATCTAAGGTTCCATGTGCCCGAACTTTTCCATCAGCTAGCAGGACAAAACGGTCACAGTAACGTTGGGCGGTATCAAGGACGTGGGTTGACATTAAGACCGCTACCCCTTCCTTTTTCTTTTGCTCAATCAAGTCGAGAAGGTCGTGGACGGCTAAGGGGTCTAGCCCATAAAACGGCTCATCGACGATCAAGAGCTTAGCCTTCGTCATAAAGGCACAACAGATCATCACCTTCTGCTTCATTCCCTTGGAAAAATTAGCAGGAAACCAGTCCAGCTTATTATCGAGCCGAAACAGCTTGAGGAGTTTCGTAGCCCGTTGCCACGCCGCTTGGTGATCAAGCTGGTATGCCATAATCGTTAAATTAATATGCTCACGGAGGGTCAGCTCATCATATAAGATCGGCGTCTCGGGAACATAAGCAATCCCTTTCTTGTATTCCGCGGGATTCGCCTGAATTGTCAGACCATTGAGCTTAATCGTTCCAGAAAACGGTCGTAATAACCCAATAATATGGTTGAGGGTCGTTGATTTTCCGGCACCATTAAGCCCGATCAGCCCAACAAGCTCCCCCGGTTGGACATCAAAACTGACATCTTTAAGGACGGGGATCTGTGAGTAACCCCCGACAAGTTTATTTATCTCTAAAGCCATTATTCATCCCTTCTTAACTTCTAGTCATATCGTTTTATTATATCATAGGTCATTTCTTTTCCTAAATCATGCACAGCAGCACTTTTTTCGGTATACTTAGGGTAAGTTTAATCTTTAAAAGGAGTGAAGAAAATGGATAATAACTGTATTTTCTGTAAGATCATCAAGGGTGAGATCCCGAGTTACACGGTATATGAAGACGATGTGGTTAAGGCATTCCTCGATATTTCACAAGGAACACCTGGGCATACCCTTGTTATTCCAAAAAAGCATGTGCCGGACCTCTTTGCCTATGATGCTGATCTTGCCGCCCAAGTATTTGCTCGGATTCCCAAAATTGCTCGTGCCGTCAAGGCTTCTAACCCCGCAATCAAGGGGATGAACGTGGTCAATAATAATGGGGAAGTGGCATACCAATCAGTCTTCCACTCCCATTTCCACCTAATCCCCCGTTACACTGACGATGATGACTTCAAGATGCTCTTCAAGGATAATTCAGGCAAGTACAATGACGACAAGTATCAAGAAATTCAACAAGCAATCATTGACCAAATGAAGGAAGATTAGTTATGCAACAACTAAAAGATATGCAGACCAGTTTACGCAAACTTGGTAATAGCGTGACCCAGTTAAGAGCAAGCATTAACGAACTCCAAACTTCCCTTCCTGCTGTCACCAATTTCGTGAGCGAAGTTGAGCGTGACGTAAAAAAGTGGCAGTTTAAAACCCAGCCACGATTGAACCGCATCCAGATTATTCTTGATGTGCTCAAGATTGACCAGAAAGAAAAGTAATTAAAAATCCAGGCTGTCCGGATGAGACAACCTGGATTTTTAATATCTTATTTGTTGCTAGAATTTGAGCTGTTTTGACTCGTCGAACTAGTTGAAGAACTAGAATTGAGGTAATCATCAAGAATGTTCTTAACATCGTTTTCCTTGATTGAAACATTCCCCTTCTTCAAGACGTTGGAAACAACCTTGCGCATGAAGTTTTGGTTATTCATATTTTCTTGCACAATTTGGTTCTTCAAGTCATTAATGTGTTGGCTCTTCTTACCCTTAGCGGGGTGTTCGATCATGTAGATGACTTGGTAACCATCATCAGTCTTAACGGGGGTCGTTGTGTATTCTCCAGTCTTGAGTTTAAAGGCAGCCTTCTTGTATGCAGAGTCTAATTGGTTATCAGTGTTATCAAAAGCTGGTAACTTACCACCATTATTCTTGGTTTGACTATCAGTGGACTTTGATTTAGCAAGCTTCTTGAAGGTCTTGTACTTATTGCTGGAATCATTTAATTGGTTAATGATATCTTCAGCGTCAGCCTTACTCCCAACAAGGATGGTGGCAGTTTGAACTTTTGGTTCGTACTTCGTCCATTGCTTATCAATCTGCTTGTTAGTAATGTGAGAATAGTGCCGAGCAGCCGCTGTTAACAGCAAGTTTGACCGAATCTGCTGCTTCAAGGACTTTTCAGTTAGGTTTTGACTTTGTAAGTATGAGTTAAAATCTGATCCATACTCGCTCTTGTAAGTGTTGTATTGGGCATTAACCTGCTTGTCACTAACTTCTTTACCGTATTGTTTTTCTAAGACCTTATCCAAAATCATTTGTTGGAGAACTTGCTTACCAGCACTTGTTTGCTTCATGCTGCTATAATATTCACTCTCCGTAATCTTACCGCCGCTAGTTGTAGCAACTGCCTTATTACCACAGGCAGCAAGGGGCATCATTAAAGCGGCCCCGGCGATTATTGCAATTAACTTTTTGGATTTCATGTAAGAAACACATCCTTAAACAAAATATTTTTTCGATAACTTCACTCATCCAATATACCACACTTATTTTTTCATGCCAGTATGGTAAAAGAATGTTTACACCATCTTCATAATTTATTCATGATTTAATGCCTGTAAATCAAGGACATCGGAAGCCAACTCTTTAACCCGATCATCAGCAGTAAAGTACAAAACTTGGTTATTCTTCGCGATTTCGTTCAATAATTCAAGCATCCGCTGGCGACGGACATTGTCAAAATTAACAAAGCCATCATCAATAATTACAGGAAAATTAGCCTGATCACTCATAACTGCTACAAAACCTAAGCGCAAGGCAATGTAAAGCTGTTCCGCCGTTCCCTGTGATAATTCTTCAACAAAAAAGACTTGCTGGTCACGGCGAACAACCGTCAACCCGTTATCAGTAAGTTTTATGTTGCAATAGCGGTCGCCGGTTAAAATTGCAAAGTAATGTTCAGCTTGACGGATAAGAGCAGGATAGCGGTCAGATGAAGCCGCATTTAAGGCTCGCTTGACCCATTCGATTGCCAGCTGGTAAGTCAACCATTCCTGAGTTTCATCCCAGATACGAGCCGCCAAGTTAGCCCGTTTTTGTTCGAGATTACTCAATGTTCCATCTTCAACAAGACTAGCAATTTCAAGCTTAGTCTTTTGAATTGTTGCTTGTAAATCCGAACGTTGCAGATTAAGCTGGCTGATTTGGTTACGAACTGCTGTCAGGTCATGAACAAGTTCTGCAGCAGTCTGATATTTTGCTAAGGCCGTCCGTGCTGCTGGTGTTACCTGTTTAGCATAAGCATCAGTCGCTGCTGCACGCGACTGGGCGGCAGTACGTTCTGTCAGGTAGTTTGCAAATTCGGAATCATCATGCAAGTCCGCTTGATGATAAATTGCCTGTTTTTGTTGGCGGATATCTGCTAATTCACGATTGAGCTGAGATAAATTGCTGGCAATCGTTGCTTTCTCACGGGTATCCGCCTGCTGATCCTGATTAGCTTGCTGGTAAAGCGCAATTAGCTGGTCAAGACTAGCACTAATTTCAGTCAGGGTCCCACCATGAATTTGCGCTGGCAACTGACGCTTAAAAGCTGCTAGTTGACTGGCAAGTTTCTGTTGTTCTTGGTTAGCCTGAGCCAACTGAGCGCATAGTTCTGCGTTGCGTTGAAGATCACCCTGCATTAATAGCCATTGATCTGGCGAGAAATCCTGTAAACCATGTTGCCGCCCAAACGCCAGCAGCGCTCGAGAATCAGTAGCAGATAAAGCTGACGCTGTTGATTGATTATGTCCATGATGGATATAAAGGTACATGATAATCGCAAAGGTTACGACCGCACCAAGGGCAGTGATAAAGGCGGCGTTGGTAAGCAAGCCAATAATAAAGAGGATAAAGCCAGCGACAATTCCGAGCATTAACTGTTTAGGTGGTTCTGCCCCAGTCGCTTGCCGCTGCACCCGCGATGACTGTTGAACTAGCTGCGCAAGTGCTGTCCGATCAGTCGCGTTTAACGGTGCGGGGAGTGGATGATCATACCGTGCCCGCAGCGTAGCTAATTCTGCCTGCCATTGCTTCTCCTGATCTTGTTGGCGTTGCTGGAATTTAACTGCTGCTTGCAGGGTTACTAGCTCCTTTTCTAGTTGCTGAATTGTGAGAAATTCCCGCGGGTCCAATCGGCTTACTGGTGGATGTTCCTGATTAATTGCCGCAATTCGTTGCTGAAAGTTTGCTTGCTGACGATGAAGCTCTTTTTCCCGCACCTGAAGTTTTTGCGCGGTTGTTATCTGTTCATCACTAAGGTAAATTGGCGACTGATCACTTGGCTGATTCTTTCGCCACTGCTCATAGACAGGCCAGACTTGCTGAAGATGAGCTAGTTCTTTGCTTCGGGGTTCTTGTTTGGCAAGTTTTTGTTTAGTATCTGCTAGCTGGGTTTGCGCGGTGCGGAGTTGCGTACGAAGTTTCTGGTAGCGTTGGTATTTCTCCCGCGCTTGATTGATTTTTTCTGTCAGCGCAGCGTACTGTTGAAGATCTTGGTTAAGTGGCCATTTCCGACCTCGTGGTTTATAAAGGTGATCAGCATGTTTCTGATATTGATCAAGCAGGGGCGCCCATTTATCGCTGCCCACCGCTCCCAATTGTTGGAGATGTTGTTGCCAGTGGCTTCGATCAACTTCATCAACAGTTGCTAAGTCACGTTGCCCAAAGCTAAATAAAGCTTGATAAAGGGATCGATCCATTGTCCCCAAGAGCTTTTGCAGCTCTGCTTCGCCCCCCTGTTGACCGTTTGGGCCGGTAACTGTTACCTTTCCTCCATTTTTTCCCTTACGACGTTGAATTCGGTAATCCTGCCCTTGCACTTCAATAATTACACTACCACCATAACTAGCGGTATCTTTGGGGATGTACTGAGCAAAACGGTTCTTGCCTCGTCCGTCAGCAAAGCCAAAGAGAACACTGATTAAAAACTTCATTAAAGTTGTCTTCCCCGCCTCATTAGGACCATAAATTAACTGGGGGTTCGCCATAAAGTCAAAATCTTGGTCATGCCACTTACCAAAACCATCGATGTGGGCGTGCTTAATCTTCATCGGTTAATCCTCCCTGCCCTAATAGTTGAATTGTCCGTTTTCTCATCTGGTCAAGGTCAAGGCTGGCTAGTTGATCTGCTAGGTAGCTTTCTTTAGCTAAACCCTTCGTCAAGGCAAGGATATTAGCTGTGGCAAAGATACTGCCAGCAGCTTCCTGCCAATAACGCTCATCTAAATCGGTCATCGATGGCAGGGGCGTCTGCTGGTCAATCGTTAGCTCATAGATCCACCAGTTATATTTTGTTGTGATCTTTGCCTGAAGGTGAGCAAGAACTTCTCCGTTTGCAAGCAGGTGCTGCAGACGGCGTTCTAAACCCGCATAGCCTTTGATATTAACGGTAATTAGTTGATAAAGCGGTCCTGTTTTTTGATCAATTTGTTTAACTAAACTTGTTTCGAGATCCGCCAGCTTTGTTACTCTTGGCAAATTGATCGTAATGGTGGTCCACTCGATTGCTGCAACGGGCTTAAAATGCGGAACCAGCTTGTTTTGTTGACTCTCTACTAGATAGTAGCCATGCTGACCTCCTTCATTTTTATGTCGTCCCTGTGGATTGCCGCTATAAACAATTGGCGGGTTAGTTGCTAAAACCTGGTGTTTATGAATATGACCCAGCGCCCAATAATCATAATTTTTGGCGCGCAACTCATCAAGCGTAAACGGCGCATAATGGTCGGTCTGAGCCTGTTGGTGTAGTGCTCCGTGAAGCATCCCCACCTGCCAAGTAACATTACCTTTTCGCGGATACTTATTTATTTGGTCTTCAACAAGCCAGCGCTGATCATAACTAAAACCAGTAATCGCCACTGTCTCGTGGCTTTTTAAAGTTAAACTCATCGTCGTTATCCGATTGGGGAAAACATGGACGTTGGCTGGCAAGCCTTCTGCTGGTCCTTGAACAAGCTGGTAATCATGGTTGCCGTAAAGAATATAAACAGGAATTTGAATCTTGGCCAGCCGTTCGCATTGCTGGGTAAAAAAATCGACCGCCGCAATACTCTGTTGATCACGATCATAAATATCCCCAGTAATTAGAACAAAGTCAACCTGTGCTGCTATCGCGTCGTCAACAATCCGCTGAAAAGCATTGAAGGTCGAAGAATGGACCCGTTCCCATAATGATTGGGGCATTGTAGTTAGTCCACGAAATGGACTATCAAGATGGAGGTCCGCTGTGTGAATAAATTTCATATTTTTCTCCATTTTCAAAAGGCTGGAAAATAACTTTCACAGTACCGTAGTTATCTTCCGCGATTAGGCTCAGTAATCTTTAGAACTGAAAAAGGGCTGGTGAAAAAACTGTTGTTTTTTCCCAGCACCCTTAATTGTTGTTGCACGTAATCTTAATTATTCTTGTCCTGGCATCTTTGGCATTACTTCACTGTAAAGGTCTTGGATTGGACTAGTAATCGTCTTGTTTAATTGTTGAAGCATACTATCAACTTGCCGTTCTTGGTTCATCAAATCTTGAACAACCTTCTTGCCACTAACTTCTTTAGCAAGGTTTTGAATGTTCTTAATTTCATCATCAGTTGGTTGTTGACCAGCCATTTGCTTGTGTTGAGCATCAGCTTGAGCTTGTTGGAACTTCTTAAAAGTATCAAAAGTCTCGCTATCAGCCTTTAATGCTTCAAAAGCCTTTTGTAAACCTTGGTATTCTTGTGTTTCGCGCAATTGGCGACTAAGTTCGTTTGCAGTATCGTAAATATTTACAACCATTAAAAAGTCTCCTTTATATCATTCTTCTTCTAATTGTATCATATTCTCCTAGAAAAGCGATCGTACATTACTCCACCATTGACTAGCTTTATTGCCAAAATTATTAATCGACTGGTTAAAGTTATTCACAAAATTATCGCCATCTTTGAGGAACGAACCCCATCCCTTTGATGATCCCTTTGTTTTTGCGGTTGCCCTTGTCTGAGCATCTTCAACCGTAAACTTGGTTCCAGCTGTGTTCGGCAAGATTGCACTCATTTCGTTTTTGTAGAGGTAATTGATGCTTCGCTCTGAAATATCATTTAAGGTATGATTCTGATTTGTGTCATCATACCCTTCCCACGTTGCCACCACTATATCAGGAGTATAACCAACAATCCACTTGTCGCGATCGTTCGCATCGTCACCTTTGACCCCTGAATTAGTTGTTCCTGTTTTACCAGCGAGCGTGTAGCCGCTTGGTTTCGCTGTTTCTCCAGTCCCGTGGGCAAATACGCCGATTAGCATACTTGTCATTTCTTTAGCAGTCTTACCAGAAATGATCCGCTTATTCTTCGTGCCATCATTTTTAGCAATTACTTTTCCAGAAGCATCTTCAATCTTAGTGATGTAATGCGGGGACGGCATTAACCCATCGTTAGCAAAGACGGCATATGCACGTGCCATTTGTTGTGGCGATACCCCCTTGGTCATTCCCCCGAGGGCAAGGGCAAGATTCTTATCACCCTTTTCCACGGGCAGGCCAAATTTTTCCGCCATATCATAGCCACGGTTAACGCCAATTTTATTTAATAACCAGACAGCAGGAGCATTTAAGCTTTCATATAGGGCCTTATACATCGGCACCGTACCGCTATAAGTATCATCATAGTTTTTCGGAGTGTAATTATTAGTCCCATATGACTGCTTCTTATCCTGCAGTGTCGAATCGTAGAAATAACCATGTTCAAGAGCTGGAGTGTAGACTACGATTGGTTTAATTGTCGAACCTGGTTGCCGCCGCATTTGGGTAGAACGGTTAAAGCCACGGAAAACGTGTTTACCTCGGCCACCAACGACTGCCGTTATTCCCCCATTTTTGGGATTCATTGCAATTGAAGCAGATTGAACCATCGTCCCATCTGCGGAATCTTGAGGGAAGTTATCATCATCGTCATAAGTCTGCTGCATTGACCGTTGTTGGTCCTGATCAAGAGTGGTATAAATCCGGTAGCCATTATTCATAATATCTTTTTCTGAAATATGATAACGACTCTCTGCTTCAGCAATGACCGCGTCAAAGAAGTACGGATATTTATAGCTGTCACTTGGTACATAACCATTAGTAATGTTAAGCGGCGTTTGTTTATATTGGTCAGCTGCACTTTGACTTAGCTTATGGTTTTCGACCATGAGCTGGAGAACCAGATTGCGCCGTTGTTTGGTCGCCGTTGGGTGTTCAATCGGATCATATATTCCTGGTGATGTCAGCATCCCCGCTAAGGTCGCCGCCTGGGGAACGGTTAATTGGCTAGCGTTCTCATTGAAATAACGTCGCGCGGCATCTTGCACTCCCCATACCCCATGACCAAAATAAGCGTTATTGAGGTACATCGTTAAGATCTCATTCTTGCTATATTGATTTTCAACTTCAATCGCAATAAAAATCTCCCGCGCCTTTCGAGAAAACGTTTGTTGCTGGGTTAAAAAGGCATTCTTAACCAGTTGCTGAGTCAAGGTACTTCCCCCACCAGAAATATAATCGCGATGGAGCACTTTATTTTTGACAAGCAAAAAGCCAGCGCGGCCAAGTCCCTTAACCGAGAAACCATGTTCATGATAAAAGTTGCGGTCTTCTGTTGACAGTACCGCATTGGGAACATTAGCGGAAATATTCTTCAATTCAACGTAAGTTCCCTTCTGCGCATAGAGGCTTCCCGCGGACTGGTTGCTTCGGTCATAGATCATCGTTGGCCGTTGCAGACGATTTTTTAAATTTTTAACATCTGCCGTTTTGGCAACGAATGTCAGATGGATACTGGTAATCAAAAAAATCCCCAGAAAAATTACAATAATCCACCGTGTCAATTGGTAACGATGCCAGAATTTCTTAAGCATCGCCACGAAGAGCTGCCAGTAGTGTTTAAACCAGGTCTTAAACGATTGCCAAGCCTGTTTTAACCATTTCAAGAGGCGCTCTTTAAAATCTGAATTTGGTTGTGGTTCACGCTTCATTCATAAGTCTCCATTTTCATTTCAAAAAACTGACCATTATTTTATCACATTCCCCCAGTGATAAAATAGTTTCGACAATAGTTTAACTTTAAATTAAATGATGAAAGCTACCGCCATAACCTAACTTAAACAGTTTTTAAAACGTAAAGAGACTGGATAAAATCCAGCCTCTTTATTATTTTTTCTGTTACATCTCGTCTGGTGCCTTGATATCAAGTAAGTCAAGGGCAGACTTAAGAACGTTACTTACCGCTTGGGTTACCGCTAACCGTGCTGGTTGCGCTTCATCTTCTTCAAGAATCCGTGTATGGGCGTAGTATTGGTTAAACTTCTTTGCTAATTCAAGGGTGTACTTAGCAACTACTGATGGGTCGTAGTTTAAAGCGGCCCGCTTGATTGCTTCGCTGTATTGGCCTAAGAAGCTAATTAATTCCCAAGCTTCCGCCCCAGCCTTCCTTAAGTCAACATTACTGAAGTCACGAATGCCACCCTTCCGTAAGATACTCTCTGCCCGCGCATGAGCGTATTGAACGTAAGGACCAGTTTCTCCTTCAAACTTAACAACATCTTCAAGCTTAAAGTTAACCGCATTCCGCCGGTAGTTCTTCAAGTCATGGAAAATAACGGCTCCGACACCGACTTGCTTTGCAACTTCATCTGCATTTTCAAGGTCGGGGTTCTTTTCTTCGATTTGCTTACGTGCTAAGTCGATTGAGTCATTTAAAACATCTTCAAGAGAAACAACATTTCCCTTTCGTGTTGACATCTTTTTACCGTTGAGGTTCATCAAACCAAATGAAACGTGTTCAATTTGATCCCACCAGTTAAAGCCCATGTCTTTCAGTGCTAGCTTTAATTGACGGAAGTAGGTATCTTGGTCTGTCCCTACGACGTAAATTGATTTAGCAAAGCCGTACATCCGCTTCCGATAAAGGGCCGTTGCTAAGTCACGGGTAATATAAGTGGTCGTCCCATTACTCTTAATAATTAACAATGGTGGAAGGTTGTAGTGGTCAAGGCTTACAATCTGTGCACCTCGACTTTGTTCAAGGAGGTTCTTATCCTTTAATAATTGGATTGGTTCTTCCATCTTTTGGGCGGAGAAGGCTTCACCGTTGTATGAATCAAAGTGAACATCTAGCATGTCATAAACACGGTTAAAACGTTCCAATGAAAGACTCCGGAAACGATTCCACATCTCCCATGCTTCTTCATCCCCGTGTTCCAGTTTAGCAAACCAGTCACGGCCGGCTTCTGTATATTCAGGGTGTTCTTCTGCTTCGGTGTTGATCCGAACATATAATTTAACTAATGTATCAATTGGATCTTCTTCAAGACCCTTTTGAATTTCCGGTTCATCGCCCCACATCTTGTAGGCAGCCATCATCTTACCAAATTGGGTTCCCCAGTCACCAAGGTAGTCGATCCGAATTAGGTTGTAATTAACCTTTTCCAAAATCCGCGCAACAGCTTCACCAATCATCGTTGAACGTAGGTGTCCAACCCCCATTGGCTTAGCAATGTTTGGTGATGAGTAATCAATCGTCACGTTTGCTTGGTGACCAAGATCAAGCTCACCATAATGTGCTGGATCAGCTAAGATATTTTGTAAAATCTTGGCACCAACTTGGGCTTTATCAAGGAAGAAGTTAATGTATGGACCAGCAACAATAACCTTTTCAAAACCATCTTGGTCAACTTTTTCAACTAGTTCGCTGGCAATCATTTGGGGAGCCTTGTGTAAAGTCTTAGCTAAAAAGAATGTTGGAAAAGCATAGTCCCCGTTATTAGAATCCTTTGGCCGTTCAATCTTGGCTTCAATCTCTTTAATGTCCATCTCTGGCAATGCTTGTGCTAATGCGGCTGCTACCTGTTGCTTATCACTCATATATATTCCTCCTTAAATAAAAAACGTCCCTAATAAGCCTATACTTACTAGAGACGAGATTTCCCGCGGTACCACTCTAATTGAATTAGAATTCCACTCATTTATTGATTTAATTGAAATATTTAAGACACGCCTTCGCAAGTAAGGAAACCCCTAACTCTCATCACCATAGGGTCGCTGTAGGTCCTTAAATACTACTACTCCTTAAATTTTATACTCAATTATTATAACAAATCTACACCTAAATACAAGGTCCAATCTCAGGCATGTATCTGTCAAGTTTTCATAGGTAGCCTTTAAATATACAGTTTTAGTGGGTTAGTGCCTTAAAAAGTTGTCCCATT
>NZ_RDBR01000053.1 GCF_009663775.1 Lactobacillus sp. 0.1XD8-4 | reverse complement strand
GACTCCGGTCGAATACCGAAATCATGCCTTAGCAGCTTAATATTTTAATTTTGTCTAACTTTTTTCTTGCACTTCAATCTAAATAAAATTGGGTATTCGCTATTTTAATTTACTGATAAGTTGCGGCTGGAAGCCATCCCAGCCGGTTACCTCATGATTATCTTCAACGAGGACAATTGGGAAACGCCGATAGCCTAATCGCGCAAAGGCTTCAATGGCTGCTAAGTCAGTTGTAAGATCAATAAGCTCATACTTAATTTTTCGCGCTTTTAACATTTCTTGCGTTTTAGTACAAGCTGGGCAAAATTTTTTCGTATAAATTTTTATCTTTTGCATTAGAAGCTACCCTGCTGCCTTCTGTAAAGCCATTGTTTTGGCAATAGCACTAACATCTGATTGGTCTAAAGCAGCAATCATTTTAGCGTTATCAGCAGGATAATCAATGACCTGGCCATGATGAAGAGCAATTAATTGAATAAATAGCTTTATTGATCGCCCATTCCCCTCACGAAAGGGATGAATATAATTAAGATCATTTAACAAGCCGGCATAATCCTCAATTGTGGGGTGCTTTTTCTTATTTATCTTTAGCAGCTCATTATTTACGTACCTGATGGCATTATCGAAGCGATCGTACTCAAGAAAATCAAAACCAGCTTTAGAAATATAATAATTTCTTAATTGACCTGCCCAATCATAGAGCCAGCCAAACAGGAATTTATTTATGGTGATTAAATCGTTAAAACTTGCTATACGGGGTCGCTGTTGCAATAAAGCTATCTGCCGTTCTGCGACTCCTCGGTATTCAATCAAGCTTAATTCGTCAGGATCCTTAATCGCAAATTTATTACGCAACGTACCATTATCGTAAAGAAACTTGGCCTGTAATTCTTCATCAGTCATTTTCATCACCAAATAACCGTTCAATCTCTGTTAATATCTCATCATCCGGTCGCTCTGCCGCCGCTTTTAATAACCTAATTTCCTTTGTAGTTGGTTTCCACCCCTCTAAAACATTACTTTCAACAGCAAAACGGACCTGTTGGTAGACGGCTGCTGTTGAAAATTGAACACGCTGAATAGTTAGTGCATCATCATCAGTGTGGAGTTCAAAAGGAAAAGCTTGGATTTGATCTAATAACTCCCCTGGCCGTTCATCAAGAGCATACGCCACGGCATTAAGAAGGTGAACTGACCAAGTAGCAACTGGTCTTTTAATTGCTTGATTAACCTGCGCAACATCCAAGCCGCTTTCACGGGCAATAATCGTAACTGTTATATTATTTCTCTTTAATATGTTTATGATGTTTTCTGTCATTTTCTCAACTCCATCTACTAATCATACCCTCATTATAACGATAAAAAATGGTCCAGGGTAACCTAATACTCTGGACTATTTGACTATGCTTGCTTCCGCTTGCGGTTAATAATTGTTAACCCAGTTGCACCCATTAATGAAGTACCAAGAAGAATCCAAGCAAGATTTTCTGTATTACCGGTTTGTGGTAAAGCTGCTTGCTTCTTAGCAGCAGTCTGGTGAGTTGCATTATTCAGTGTAGTTGGTGTTAAGTTAACAAAGTGATTATTACTATCAGCACGACTAGCACTAGGCGCAATTTGACCACTGAGTTGAATTACCTTGGCCGGTTGACCAGCCGTCGTTGGCAATACTACTGATGGAGTTGTTGGGGTTGGTTGACTTACTTCTTTATTAGGACTAGCGGCACCAGTTTGTGTACCGGTAGCTGGTTGTTTATCCTGGTCATTATTAACCACTGAACCCTTACTGTCTGCGGTTGCTAATTGCTCGGCTGTCATGTAAATCTTTCGGTTCATCACTGGAGCAGTAATTAGCTTTCCTTCGTTAGTCATATCGGTGATATAGTTAATAAATGCATCCGTATCTTGACCGATAATACCGACAACCTTAGTATTCTTAAATGCCGAGAAGCCATCCCCGCCACCAGCAAGGAAATCGTTAATGACAACATTGTAATTTCTATCCATATCAAGCGGCTGATTATTTTGGTCATAGACTTTAACCACTTTGTATGGTTGGTTTGGGTCGTTCTGGTCAGTATATGTGTAATGAAGCCCGGCAACTTGTAAGTAATATGCTTGATCTTCATCGTATTGTTGGTTAAGAGCATCAACAATTTGTGCTCCTGTCATTTGGACTACCCGTAAGATATTGCCAAATGGTTGGACAGCCTGCGCACTGCCCCATGTAATGGACCGATCATCATTAACATGGAGGTCAGCCCGAACCCCACCGGTATTTGTCATTGCAAAGTCAGCAGGTAATCCTGCCTTCTTGGCCGCATATAGTTGTCCATCAACAACTAACTCACCAGCAGCATTTTCGCGTGTTGGTGTATTGTGAAGACGTCCAAGGATGTCACCAGGTTTAGCAGCTTCCCCAATTTTTTTATTGATAATCGGGTCAACCCGACGATCAGCATCTTGGACAATTGCTGTCACATTTGCGTCAATCTTAACATTAGGTGCATCTGCTTCAGACAGTACAGGGAAAACATGTGAAACTAAGCTATCCTTTGCAAAATCATTGGTAGTTGGGTCAATGTAGCCAATAATGTCATCATATGCTTTACCAGTATAGATTGCTTGAACCAGTTTAACACTACCAACCGTTGCATTAGCATATTGATGTGAATGTCCGGCAACGTAAAGGTCAACGGAATTATCCGGATCAATTTGATAAAGCTTCTTAATGATGTCAACTGCATTTCCTTTTGTATTGCCATCCTTATCAGTCGAAACGCCTGTATGCGCTAAGACGACAATTGCGTTTACACCATTATTCCGTAAAATTTTATCATATTTAGCGATAGTTTCGGCTTCATCAAGCACATCATAATCTTTGTAGTTATCATATAAGGTTAAGATTGGTAGTAAAGTTGTTTCGATTCCGATAAAACCGATCTTAGCTACCTTGCCATCACTGGTATGGATTTCCTTAATCAAGTATGGTTGCATCCCAAATGGAATCTGACCGTCAGTTTTTTGCACCACGTTAGCAGTAATAATGTTAATGCCAGAAGCAACGTGCGGATAGGCCATTTCTGCTTCATTGTATTGCTTGGTCGGTTGGCCCCCATTAACGATCCGCATATATTCCGCAAGACCTTCATCAAATTCGTGGTTTCCTAGCGTTCCGACCTCTAAGTTCATTGCTTTTAGTGCATGCATCGTTGACTCATCTTGCAGTAGGGCTGAATTTGCGGGTGAGGCGCCGACCATGTCCCCTGCTTCAACGCGAATGGTTGTCCCAGTCGGATTAGCGGCTTTAAAACTTTCTTCGGCAGCGTCAAGGTGACCAGCTAATCTTGCTGCTGTTCCCGCGTTAGTATAAGTCTTATCACCAATCGTTGCAGACCCTGTAGTTTCTAGACCACCGTGCAAATCATTAATTCCCAAAATTTGGACAGGAATATCTTGTTGATACTTTGCCGGATCAGACCAATCAGTAGTTGTTTGGGGCGTACTTGCCTCATCCTTATTTGTTTGGACCATTGGTGTTACATTACCAGCAACAGGTTGCTTGTCGTTAGCTACCGAGTCAGTTGTTGCCGCATGAGCATTATTTGCCTGAAAGTATAACCCCAATAGTGCTGTTCCTAATAGTAAAGTATATTTTGAACCGTTACGCTTCATGTGAAATAACTCCTCCGCGATCAAGAATGGATAATGGCTTAAAAATCCGTTTAAATTTTATCATGGTTAGTACTTTATTTTTATAAAAAATCTGTACTTTATGTAAGGGGATACATCATTGCTAAATTAACATTTTAAAGCAACTATTCGCACAGTCTTTTAAAGCAATGAGCAGAGCTTTACTTTACAAATAGGGGGCTACAACATAAAGCCCCCTATCTAGGTGAAAATACTACAACACAGGGCAAAGGGCTCTAGGATTCGGAAAAGCCGAACGCTAGAGCCCTTGTTATGCTTGTGGGGGCGTAGATGACCTCTATCACGCACCTCCTAGCTTGTTTATACAGAGGTATAGCTTCCTCTGGTAGATAACTTATTACGGAGGGAGATCTGCAAGTATGAAAGGAATCTGACAGTGAGTAATGTAATGAGAAAAAAGTTCACAAAATCACCCTCCTATAATTATATATACGTAAAAAATGGTATTTTGCACTTTTTTATTGCAAAAAAATTCAAATTTCATGCTGGTATGACACCTTACTGCGACCATTGATTGAATTTACGATAAGCTGGTCGAGAAGCTGTTCTTCTAATTCAGTGACGTGGCTAATAATGCCAATCATCCGATGTCCTTCCAGTTCCTGCAACGCTCGTAGTGCATCTGTTAATGCTTGCTGGTCAAGGGAGCCAAATCCTTCATCAATGAATAAGGCATCGATATTGATACCGCCATTTTGTTCTTGAATAATCTGACAAAGGGCCAATGCTAATGCCAATGATGCCATGAAACTTTCCCCGCCTGAAAGAGTGCGGGCACTACGGGTCCTGCCAGCGTTATCATCATAAACATTGACCTCTAAACCGCTCCATTTTGTACCGGCGCCATGACTTTCAGTGGACAGTTCAAATTGGTAACGCCCATTAGTCAATCGTGCCAATTGAACGTTGGCAGCAATAAGGACATCTTGGAAATAAGCTTGTAATACATATCTTTCCAGACTTACATGACTTTCTGTATTACCACTGACAACATCGGTTAATGTTTGTAATTCATTAATTTTTTGGTCTAAGTTACTAGTTCTAGCGACTAAAGCTTTAATTTTTTTAGTAGTTACATTAATTTGCTGGATGTTGGCAGTTAACTGACCAATTTCTTGCTGCCCTTGTCTTACTTGTTGTTGAGCCCTCATAAGTTCTTCGTTTGTTTGCTTAATATCAGGCGCAGGCTGCCCGGCAATCAATTTATTTAAGCGTTGTTGCTGTTGCTGACTGTCACTCAGCTGGTTCTCATATTCTGTAATCTCATCACGTAATAATACTAACTGGGGAAGTAGACTCTCTGCTTTTTGCCAAAATTCCCACGTAAGTTTAGGATTATGCTTCGCTAATAACGAAACCAGCCGCTTATGCAAATGGGTCTGCTTTTCCCGCTGTGCAGTAAGATCTTTATTCGTTTGCGTTAGGCGACTTTCGGCAACAGCAATATCTTGGTTAGTTTTTTGTAGTTTTTCTTGAGATGCGGTAAATTGCTGATTATATTGGTCAATTTTTACCTGATATGCCTTAATTTGGTCATTGGCCGCTCGCTCGTTGGTAATTTCTTTAGGCAGTGATTCTTCCTGTTCTATTAAAATCGCCTTGGTTGTTGCTAACTGCTGGCTTAGACGGGTAATTTCTTCATCAGCTTGGTTAAAAGCGGTCTGGTTAGTGGTAACTAACTGCTGCAGCTCATCGCTTTCTTGTTGCCAAGCATGCACTTCTTGTTTGATTTTAGCTAATTTCTCTGCACGATCAGTAAGCTGGGCGGCTCGGGAGCTTATTTGCATCTGCCAGTCTGCCGGTAAATTGGCAATTCCTATTAACCCCGCAATTTCTTGCTTACTAGTAGTAATTTGTACTGTAAGTTCTACTATCTGGTTATTAATTTGCTTTAATTGCTCCTGAATACGGGTAACACTTGCATGACTTTCTTGGGACTTTGTGGTAGCGGTCTTTACTTCTTCTTCACTAACAATTCTTGTATTATCTGGAAGGTGGGCAGGTTGGGGATGCTCAGCGGCTCCACAAACCGGGCATGGACTTCCTGGCTTTAATTTTTGCGCTAATAGGGCAATCTGATGACGGGCAAAAAGATCATTTAATTCTACTAAGCGACTATCATCAGCAGCAACTATCGCTTGTGCTTCTTTTAGGGTTGCTGTTAGTTCCTGCTGGCTAGCTTTAGCTTTAGCGGCCTTACTAAGCAATTCCTCTAATACCGCTCCGGCCTGCGCTAATTTTTCTTGTTCGTTTTGCTGTTGTACAAGGGTGACTTGACGAGCAGGTAAGTCTTCGTTTTGCTTAAGGTTTACTGCCAATTCGTCCATTCGTTGTTGCCAATTAGCTATTTTATTTTGGTTTGCCTCTTGAGTAGCCTTTTTTTGCATTAAGTCCGTTTTTAGCTCATTTATTTTCTTTTTCAAGGAATCCCGTTTGGCAAAGAGGGGCAGTTTCTTAGTTAAATCCGCTATTTTCTCCTGAAGCTTAGCAATTGATGGCTGTTGGTCTTTAAGTTTCTGATATTCACCATTAACAGTGTGATACGTTTGTTGTTGCTGCTTAAGTTTTTGCGCTAAGCTTGTAATCCCTTGTTCTAAATTTTGCAGATTCTTTTCGCCGTCTTGCCAGCGTTGGTAATCAGGACGCTGATTTTGGTACCACTCCAGCGCTTTCAATTCACTTCTAGTCTTATTTATTTGTTCTTCTTTAGTAGTTAATTTTGCAATGGCATTTTCCGTTTCTTTCAATGCGGCCAGGTTTGTACTTAATACTTGTTGGTCATGCAGCTTATTGTCCAACTGGGCAACTAATTTCTGTTGATTAGCCTCTTTTTCTGTTAATACTTGTAGCTTGCTCGTTAATGTATTTAGCAGTTTAGTAGATTCTACTAACCAATCACTAATAGGCAATTGCGGATCAAGCTCACCAATAGTTTCTTTCAGAGATTGTAACTTTGTTTGCTGGTCACCTAAGTCCTTTTTACGATCACGAAGACTGGCTTTTAATTCTTGCGTCCATTGTTCGTAACGAGCCGTATTGAACAAGTCACGAAGAAGTGCTTCTTTTGTATTACTATCAGAATCTAGAAACTGTCGGAATTTTCCTTGAGGCAGTAAAACAATCTGCTTAAATTGATCACGGGTTAAATTTAAAAGGTCTGTAATAAAAGTATCAGCTTCCCTAATTTTGGTTATTTCAGTTGGGTTTGGACTATCAAGCGGATAAATTAAATCCACTGCTTGATTATGCTCAACAAAGCTACCGCCGCGCCCCTTTAACACTTGCTTAGGGCGTCGCATAATCTGATATTTTGTCTCTTGATGAATAAACGTAAAGGTCACCAATGTCTCCCGATCTGCTGGCGCAAAATCTGAACGAAGCGCGGTTGCGGAACGGTCACGATCATTCGTTGTTTGACCAAAAAGCGCATAACACATCGCATCAAAAATCGTTGTTTTACCTGCACCAGTATTTCCCGCTACTAAAAAGAGCGATTGATCACGAAATTGAGTGAAATCGATTGTTTCATGTTCATAAGGGCCAAAATATTGGAGTTCAATTTTTAATGGTCGCATTTACTCTTCTCCCTTCATCACTTTTGTTAACGCTTTTTCTGCCCATGCTCGTTGTTTCTTTGTCATTTCACTGCCTAGTGTCTGGGAATAAAACTCCGCTAATAAATCCAATGGTGACTCTTGAACTCGTTTCTTGTCAAAATTAAGCCGGGCCTGACGAGCTTGGTGGGTGCGATGAAGACTCACAATCTTAGGGTAATATTCACGTAATTTATTTAAAACATCTGGGATACGCTCCTTATTTGTCAATTCAATATCATAAAAATCTTCAGCAGAATAATTAGAAGCGTCCTTAATTAAATCAGCAAATTTACCTTTTAAAAGATGAATATCATGGACAAGCTTTAACGGCACCCATTTGACGTTGAAAGGAGCCGTATCAATAATCCAGACTCCCTTTTCTTGTTTAGCTTCAGATACCGAAAATTTCATCGGGGAGCCACTATACTTTATTTTTTCGTCATTTAATGCCTTGCGGTTATGCAAATGACCAAGGGCAACATAATCAAAAGGCGCTAACGTACTTGTTGCTACCGCACTCAAGCCCCCTACTTCAACTAATGTCTCCGAATCAGCAGTCCGTTTGCTCCCCGCCGCAAAGAAATGGGCCACCAATACATGAGTCTTATTGGGGGCAAAGTATTTCGTCATCTCTATGGTAATTCTTTGCATGGCATCATTTACGTTTTTAATTGTGTCATCGTTGAAATAGTTACGAACTTCTTGAATACCAAAAAATGGCAACAAGAAAAACTGGGTATCCTGAATTGTAATCGGGCTAAAAGCTCCTGATAAATCAGTACTTAGGTAAAACGATCGATATGCAAACCAATCCTGACCAGTGCTTAAACGGGTAGCAGAATCATGATTGCCACTAATTGCCAAAAGTGGAAAATGATCATCCAAATTCAGCGTTTGCAGCATCTTATTTAAAACTTTAATAGCTGCTTCATTAGGGATACTGCGGTCATATAGGTCGCCAGCAACCACAATCGCATCGACGGCATTTTCTTTTGCTACCTGTTCAAGCTGCTTAAATGTCTCCTGCTGGTCCGCTAATAAACTAAAGTCATTTAGTGTCTTACCAATATGCCAATCAGCAGTATGTAAAAAACGCATAGTAACCTCCAAATAAATAAGTTCTATTAATATATATACGTAAAAAATTATAAAATGCACTAAAAAAGTAAAAAGTGTGATAAAAAGTCAATTGACCTTATACCACACTAATTTAGCGGTTCAAATTTGCCAAAGGGTTCATTATTGTCGGCGTTACGACAAGGAAGATAGCCATATTCACTATTTGCTCGTGGTTGGCGTAACCATACATAACCATTGTGACGGGACCAGGCATCGTAGTCGATGATCGAACCTAATGGCAGAGTTGCAATAACAGCAGATGTTGGCAAGGCTCCCCATCGTAAGTCTAATACCCTCTCAGTAATAAAACGGCCTTTTTCGCGGTGCCAAACGTCCCCTAATGAATCTGTCCAAGTTAAAGGGACATTATTTATAGCTCCATTGCTGATCTTGCCTGCAGGATCAGCTAATTGTTTCCATCCTTGGCGGTCAACAGTTGCAACGGATCGATCTTCATTATCTCCCGCAAATTGCCAAAGGGTATACGCTTGCCATGGGCTTGTATTTACCGTCATTGCTGGGACCGTCCAAGAATGCCAGCTCATTGACGCATACTTTGCAACCCAAAGGCCACAATCATTCACACAGTTAGCAACCTGCCAAATTGCGGATTCCTGAACATAAATTAATGGCCATACTCCTGTTTGCTGGTGGATTGCATCGACAAAACGGCGGACCCATGTTGGATCGCCCCAGGCAGCATTTTGGTACTGTTCCCAGTCAACTGCCAAAACAGCTTCCCCGATTTTACCTTGAATATGGGCCAAAAAATAATTAGCCTCTGCCACCGGATTATTGCCACCAGCATAGTGATATAACCCTAATAAACGTCCATTGCTTTTAGCTAATGAATATTGGTACTCATATTTGGGGTTCAGGTACCCTGTACCTTGTGAAACTTTAATAATTGTCCCTTGCGCATGCGGATCCGTCACAATCCAATCAGCGCTTCCAGAAAAAACATCGGTAAAATATAACGGCACTCCTAACACTCCCTTGTAATAACGGCCAAAAATAAATACTTTTCTTAAAACAATCCAAACAATTTCTTACGTTGTTGGACCTTATTAAGCTGGTGACGAGCAATCTCATCACCATTAATAATTGCCCGGGCATTATCTTGGTATTCTTGGGCGACATTTTGACCAAATTCGCGGGATAGCTTCTTAAAGGCTTGGCGCATTTCATACTTTCGACCAGGTAAATCATGAGCGTCAGAAGCAAACACATAGCCTTGACCAGCAGCAATCAAGTTTTTACTGAACTTTTCAACTTTTTTACCAAAAGTGCCAACATAGGAGCTAGCAGTAATTTGTGATAAGCATCCTTTTTCTAACATTTGGTAAAGCAAGTCTGGTTCAGCCATTATCTTTGTATTTCGTTCCGGATGAACAACCACTGGGGTAATGCCGCGCTGTTGAAGCTCAAAGATCATCTGGTTGGTATAATGCGGGACATCATTATCGGGAAACTCAAGCATCATGTACTTACCGCTTTCATCGGCAAAGAGGATATCATCATTATCAAGCGCTTCGATCAGTTGTCCATTGATCCGTACTTCCTGCCCAGGAAAAACGGTCAACGGAATATTATGTCTCTCAAGTTCAGCTTGAAATTCCGCGGTTTCTTGCAGGACATCCTGCTTATGATTTACGTAGTGACCATTCATATGATGGGGCGTCAGCAACGCATGGGTAATCCCATTTTCCGTTGCTTCCTTAGCCAGACGCAAGGAAATATCCATATTCTTTGACCCATCATCAATTCCGGGTAAAAGGTGACAATGCAAATCAACCATTACCATTATTCATCAGTCCCTTTTTACATATTATTATTTTAAGTATAGCAATTTAAATCGTGATTTTATAGCGGATTATGGGAAATAAGCATAATTGAAGGAATTATTCTTCCGTTTATTCCCAATGCAATAAAAAAGGCGGACCACTAATTAGCAATCCACCGCTTGATTAACTTTTCTTCCTATTTATATAGCCTATTCCTCAAACGCCTTTAATTCTTTCCAGAACATTGGCAGTAAGAAAAGTTGGAGGAATAAGACAAAGCCAGTCAGAACACTCGTGTAACTAAAGAAGAGCAGCTCTGAAAATAGGTCGGCTAAAATCACAATGGCGATACATAACTGTCCAACCGTTAGCCATTCGCGTTTTACTTTATTAGCGGAAAAAATCATTACTAACTGAACGGCGACTAAAACTGCTTGAATAATTTGTAGTGCGAATAGTGAATGCATTTGCTGTCTCCTAACTAAATTAAGATTAGTTAATAGCTCCCTCACCAGCTATTAACGTTAATTCTCATATATTTTACTACAAGCGTGCTAACTTTTTAACAGTTTTTTAATTACATAATTTTTACATCTATTTAACAGCCGCTGAAACATTTTTCTTTGCAATTCGTTTACGCCATAGGGTCTGTAAATAATAAGCTCCATAACATACAAGTACAAAGGGAACTGTGCAATAGAGGGCAATCCGTTGCTGCGGGTCAAACCAAATTAAAATACAAGAAAGACTGCTGGCAATAAACGCAAACCAGGGAACAACAGGATACCAAGGCGTCCGATATTTTAACTCGCTTAAGCGGTGTCCAGTAGCCAAAAACTTCCGCCGAAAAAGCAGTTTGCATAATGAGATTGCAATCCACACAAATACAACCGCTAAGCCAGAAATTGATACTAAAACCAGATAGACGGTGCCCGGCGCATAGATACTAGAGAGGAGCGCTAAAACACCACCAAGCATACTCAATAACAGGACCCAAACAGGGATGCCCCGCCGATTAGTTTTAGCAATCACTGTTGGAATGGTCCCTTCATTTGCTAGTGACCACAACATTCTCGTCGAAGCATATAAACCAGAATTAGCGGCAGAAATAATAGCAGTTAGGACAACAAAGTTCATCAAATCAGCAGCGTAAGGGATCCCCATTTGGCTAAAGACATAGACAAAGGGGCTCTGGGTTACCCCTGCTTGCTGATAAGGAATCAAAGCGGCCATCACGATCATGCTGCCGACAAAGAAAATAATCAAACGCCATAAGGTTGTATGGATTGCCCCCGGAAGCGTCTTTTCAGGATGCTTGGTTTCACCAGCGGTAATGGCAATTAATTCTGTGCCTGAAAAGGCAAAGTTAACAGTCAGCATAGTCATAAACAGACCGCCTAACCCACTAGGAAATAGGCCCTCCTTAGTAAAGTTAGTTAATAACGGAGCATGCTGATAACCATGAATGGGGATTAAACCAATAACCGCTAAAGCACCGAGCGCGATAAAGGAGATGATGGCAATAACCTTGATGGCCGCAAACCAAAACTCACTTTCTGCAAATGCTTTAACCGTAAAAATATTAGATAACAAAATAATAACGATAAATAGCAAACTCCACCACCAAACAGGAATCGCTGGAAACCACCGTTTCATAATTAACCCTGCGGCAGTAAACTCAGACCCCATTGCAATCGTCCAGGTTAACCAGTATAAGATTGCGACTGTAAAACCAGTGGCCGGGCCAATTAAGTTTTTAGCATAAACATGAAAGGCCCCAGTGTAAGGCATGGCAACACTTAATTCCCCTAGACACAACATTACAGCATACACAATTAAAGCCCCGACAAGGTAAGCAATTACTGTTCCCAACGGGCCAGCTTGATGAATCGTATAACCAGAGCTAAGAAAAAGGCCGGTGCCGATTACGCCGCCAAGGGCAATCATTTGAACGTGACGAGCGCTCATTTCTCGTGATAAATGGGTCTTTTTAGTCATGGTTGTTTAACTCCTTCCCGGTAATTTCTGTTAGATGTTCGTGTAATAAGGCAATATCGCGCGGAGTGGTTGTGCAGCATCCGCCCACAATTGTTAAACCAGCGGCAAGCCATTGGGGTAAATAATTGCTAAGACTCCGCTGGCCATGGGGATAAGTCCAGGTTTTAGTTTGCGGATC
Organism: Lactobacillus sp. 0.1XD8-4; assembly: GCF_009663775.1. Lineage (GTDB taxonomy): Bacteria > Bacillota > Bacilli > Lactobacillales > Lactobacillaceae > Limosilactobacillus > Limosilactobacillus walteri. The sequence goes on along the minus strand of NZ_RDBR01000053.1, from coordinate 2,121 downwards.
ATAAATGGCACTTGAGTTAGGATAAGCAATTACTGGCTTAGCGGTCACTCGATGAATTACTTCCACGGCGGGAGTGACTTCTTCGAGGGGGATGCAGTTAATACCAACCGCGAAAACATTGTGATATTTAGCAACGATACGTGCCGCAACCGCTAGCGGTGTCCCATCGGCTAAAGCAGTTCGATCTTTTAATGAAAAACTAACATAGCATAGGGTGGTCGGCGATAGTTCTTTGACAAGCTCTAATTCTGCTAATACTTCATCAAGACGGGGCTGGGTTTCAATCGCAATTACATCGACTCCCACACTTAAAATATCAGTTAGACGCGGACGGTGGAATTGTTTATATTCCGCGGTACTAAGGTGATAATCACCCGTATACTCACTACCATCCGCAAGATATGCGCCATAAGGACCAAGCGCACCGGCAACATAGTTATAAATTCCTGTTTTTTGCTGGTATTCATCGCGGGCTTCTTTTGCTAGAATAACTGCGCGCCGAATTAACTGGTGGGCTTGGCGGGCGGAATAACCATTGGCAATGAAAGCTGGAACATTAGCTTGGTAAGTGTCGGTAATCGCTAATTGAGCACCAGCCGTAAAATATTCTTGGTGAACCCGTTTTACTAGTTCGGGTTGCTTTGCTAAAACGCTAGCTGTCCAGAGCGGATTATTTGTATCTGCCCCCAGCTGCTCCAAAGCTGTTGACATTGCGCCATCAATTAATAACGGTGCTGATAGTTCTGCTGTAATTGTTGTCATCCTAATAAACCTCCTCAATAAAAAAGCCCCTTGAAAAGAACTTAATCTCTTCAAGGGACGACTCACTCGCGGTACCACCCTGCATTCAGGAATTGTAAAAATTCCTGCACTTAAACAGACTTATCATCAAGATAAATCTGAAGCCTAGCTAACGGTAGCAACGCCGTGACCTGCTAATTATTCACCGATCAATCGCTCACGAACCATCTTCACTAATTTTAGAAGTACTGCATTTCACCAAGCACAGTTCTCTGTAAGTTCTTTAATTAGTTACTCATTCGATCTCAGCTAATTCTCATATAAGTTGTGATTAGTATACTGTGATTATTGATAGGAGTCAAGAAGGCTTTTAATTTAATTTTAATATTAGTAGCCATTAATCAACCGCGTCTGGGGAGAATACGATTAAAAGTTAGCTACAAAGCAAAATAATTCGTTTTTTCTGTATCTAAGAATCTACCATTATGATATTCTATTACACGGGAAAAAAGAATTACTGGAGGAGAAGTACTTGAAGAAACTATCAAAAATTATTGTTGGGATTGCTGCTAGCTTATGCTTAGGAATAATACCAACTGCTAAGCCAGCAGAGGCAAGCCAAACACCACTTACGGTCAACATTCCTGATGGCAAACAAGCACAAGTCTCAAGTAAGACGATTAAAATCAATTCTGCAGATGACGGAACAATCACCTTTGAAGGGAAAACTGAAGCTAACGCAGAGGTTACAATTGCCAAACGTGGCGGAAATAACCGTCACTACAAAGTTAACGCCGATGAGAACGGTAACTTTTCTAAAACCTTAAAGCTATCAAGCAAAACTAAGAAATGTAATTTTGATATTACTTCCGAAGATGATTATGATAGCAAGAGCGCTAAAACAACATTTACCGTCACTAATAAAGCTTACGTCAAACCAGTAGCTAAAAGCGAATCATCCGTATCAAGCAGCAGTTCAGTAGATGAAGAATCATCGAGCGCTGTCAGCTCGGCGTCTACCAGTACTTCTGCTACTGGCGACATGAAAACTGACCAAGCAAATGGAATGATTGTCGGCAATGCCAATTCGAAAATCTACCACACGCCTGACCAGCAAGGATACCACATGAACTCAGCTAATGCCGTTTACTTCAATACCGAAGCAGAAGCGCAGGCTGCCGGTTATCGCAAATCGCTTAGATAATGCAAAGAGCCCCTTACCTATTCCCAGTAAGGAGCTCTTTATTAATATAGGTATACACTTTCTGGTATGGATGAAAATTCCATGCCAGATTTTTTATACCGTCGTTTGTAAAATTAAGTTAGAAAAAATAAAAAGCCATTTGTGATAGACTTTTGAATATCCCTAATCAAAAGAAA
>NZ_RDBR01000052.1 GCF_009663775.1 Lactobacillus sp. 0.1XD8-4 | reverse complement strand
CTTGATGGGTTTTTCTGTCCACTTAAATGTTCAACTTAAATTTTACAATCTGCCATTATGATAAGTCCTCTAAAAATTCACCAATTCGTTTTAGAGCTTCTTTTAAGTTCTCGTCAGATGATGCACATGATAGGCGAACGTAACCATCACCCCCCTTACCGAAAGCACTTCCTGGTGTTACACCAACTTTTGCTTGTACTGCTAACTGCTTGGCAAAAGTAACATCATCTTTACCAAACTGTGCTGGAATTTTGGCAAAAAGATAAAATGCCCCTTCTGGAGTTAACATTTCAAAGCCAAGGTCCTTTAATCCATCAACAAGTAAATCCCGGCGGTGTTGGTAAATCTTACGGAATTCCACTGGATCATCCAAACCATTAGTCAACGCTTCAGCGGCGGCTGCTTGAACATTATTAGTTACTGTTGTGACAAGAAATGCGTGCATCTTAGAAATGTTAGTCATGATTTTTGCAGGCGCAGCAACATATCCTAGCCGGTATCCCGTCATTGCATGGGACTTTGAGAGCCCAGAAATAAAAATTGTCCGTTCAGGAATCATAGTAGCAATTGAATAGTGTTCAACTCCATATACTAGCTCGCTATAAATTTCGTCAGCGATTGCATATAGGTGATGTTCTTTAATTACGTTAGCTAATCCTTCTAAAACTGCTTTGGGATATTCACGACCAGTCGGATTACTTGGATAGTTAAGGATTACTGCCTTTACTCCTTTACCTTCTTTTTCCAGAACTTTTTCTAGTCGTTCTGGAGTTAAGACAAAATTATCTGCTGATGTGTCAACTTGAATTACAGTCGCCCCCGTCATTGCAATCAACGGGAAGTATAGTGAAAAGACTGGTGTTGGGACAACAACCTTATCGCCCGTATTCAGCAAAGAAAACAAAGTTGCGTCCAAAGCTTCGGTTGCGCCGACAGTAGCGATAATTTCGCTTTGTGGGTCATAATATACATCCCGTGTTTTTTGAATATAATCACTAATTGCCTTAAGTAATTCTGGCTTACCCATTTGTGGGGCATAGTGCGAGTCATCTTCTTCGATGCTTTTGATTGCGGCCTGTTTTACATGTTCCGGAGTTGCCATATCTGGTTCTCCTAATGTTAATTTAATAATTCCAGGAATTTTTGAAACTTCTTTATTGAATTCACGGATTCCCGATGGTGCTAAAGCATCTAACTTATGACTCACAGTTCCATATAAATCAGCAGATAATTCTGGCATTGTTCGATCTCTCCTCAATTAATATAATTCCTAATTACCAAAAACGCTTTATAAAAATTTTACCCGAACAATCAGTGCAATTCAATACAAAATTAAGTTTTTTCTAATTTAGATTAAAGATAATTAAAAATTGACTTAAGATAATTAAATCTAATCCTAAGCCAATTTCTTCGTCTATATTAATGAATGAGCTATTCTAAGAAATCTTTTAATTGCTTTGAGCGTGATGGGTGGCGTAGTTTACGCAATGCTTTTGCTTCAATTTGCCGAATACGTTCACGTGTAACGCCAAATACTTTTCCAACTTCTTCCAATGTCCGTGTCCGTCCATCATCTAAACCAAAACGAAGGCGCAGAACATTTTCTTCACGATCTGTTAACGTATCTAGAACATTTTCAAGTTGCTTTTTCATCATCTCATAAGCAGCGTGATCTGCTGGACTAGTCGCGTCTTGATCTTCAATAAAGTCTCCCAAATGAGAATCATCTTCTTCGCCGATTGGTGTTTCAAGAGAAACCGGTTCTTGAGCGATCTTAAGAATATTACGAACCTTTTCCGTTGGCATATCCATTTCCGCTCCAATTTCTTCTGGGAGCGGTTCCCGGCCAAGATCTTGGAGTAACTGACGCTGAATTCGAATTAGTTTGTTAATCGTTTCAACCATGTGAACCGGAATCCGAATAGTTCGCGCTTGATCTGCAATCGCTCGCGTAATGGCTTGCCGAATCCACCAAGTAGCATATGTTGAAAATTTAAATCCACGCCGGTAATCAAATTTTTCAACTGCCTTCATCAACCCCATGTTACCTTCTTGGATCAAATCAAGGAATTGCATTCCCCGACCAACATAGCGCTTTGCGATTGAAACGACTAATCGGAGGTTGGCTTCTGCTAATTCTTGTTTAGCAACCTCATCCCCTTTTTCAATCCGCAAGGCGAGCTGGACTTCCTCATCTGCTGTCAACAAGTTAACCCGGCCGATTTCCTTTAAGTACATCCGCACTGGGTCATTAATTTTAACGCCAGTTGGGGCTGATGTATCTTTCATTGCTGATTGCGATAATTTTTCAGTTGCTTTTAATGCTCGTGGATCAGGATCACCATTTTCATCAACAACACTAATCCCTGCATCTTCAATATTTTGAAGTAAGTTATCGATACCATCAGCATTCAATTCAAATGGTTTTGCAATCTTAGTAGTTAATTCATCATACTCAATTTCCTTTTGCTTCTTGTAAGTACGAATTAACTTACCAACTGCGGTATCGTATTTTTGTTGGTCGAAGTCGGCACTGTTAGAAATAACAATATCTTTTTTCTTGCTCTTTGCCATATTAATTAGTCTCCTCCGTTTTGAGCTGTTGTTGCTGTTTTAATAATTTTATCAACTCTATAGTCAGTTGGGTAGCTAATTCCGTATTATGTAATGAATTAGCTTCTTTTAGCTGCGCTTGTTTGTCAGCAATTTGATCAGCCAGTGGTGTTTGTTGCGTAATAATGTGGATGCAATCATCTATTGCGCGCATATCGACTTGTTGGTCAACGTTTAGCTGTTCAATTTGACCTAACGCAGCCTGCAAATCACTTTTATCCAAGTAATCTAAGAAATCCGCCGTTGAGTATGAGCCGTTTTCAGAAAAGTAACTCGCCGCCAACAAGTATAATGTTTGGTATTTTTCGTGAACAAAGTGAAAAGCATGATCAGCTGTTACATGCATCCATACTTCACGATCATAAAGCATATACCGCAATAAAATTTGCTCAGCAAGTTCCGTTCGGGTTATCTTTTCTACGCTTCGTTTTTCAATTGGCGTAGGATACCTGCTGTAGTCTTTGCTTTGAGTTTGTGATGGATAGCTCGGTTGATGATTACTAATTCCCAACTGTTGTTGAAGCTGCCGTACCTGTGTTTTTAAGGTTTGCCGGTCTAAATCAAACTCACTTGATAATCTTTGGAGGTACATGTCCGCTTCTAGGGGAGATTGAACATGTGCGACTACTTTTAGGGCCTGATTTAAATACGTCATGAGTTCATTTTGATTATTAAGATTTTTTCCATTCCTCAAAAAACGCAAATAAAAATCAGTAGTAGTTTCTTCTTGATTGGTCAAGTAATTATTAAATCGGTCAGCCCCATATTTTTGCACATATTCGTCTGGGTCAATACCTGCTGGAAGCTGGACAACCTTTACCTGAAGCTGCGATGGTCGATGATCATTTACTAAACTAATGGCCCGATCAATTGCATTTTGTCCTGGTTCATCACCATCATAGCAAATATCAAGTTGATTGGTGGCGCGTCCAATAATTGACACTTGTTCTTCGGTAAAACTCGTCCCCATCGAAGCAATTCCATTAGTCACACCAGCTCCGAAAGCTGAGATTACATCCATAAAGCCTTCGAATAAATATAATTTGCCAGTTTTACGGGCACTTTTTTTGGCAACATCTAAGTTAAACAATGTCCGCCGCTTATTAAAGATGGGTGTTTCAGGACTATTTAAATATTTAGGTAAATCAGTCTTACTAGTATCCAATAACCGCCCAGAAAAAGCAATTACTTGTCCTTGCCCGTTTTTAATTGGATAAATAACCCGGTCAACAAATCGGTCGTTTAACGCCCCTTGTTGATCTTCACTAAAAAGGCCGCTTTTACGCATTAACTGATAGTCTATTTTTTCTTGCTCAAAAAACGGTTTTAATATCCGCTGATCTGGTGCATAGCCTAAATTAAACTGGTCAATCAGCTCCTCACTCATTCCCCGTTTTTTAAGATAGTTAAGCGCCGGCTGCCCCGCTGGTGTATTTAACAAGATATGATGATATAATTTTGTGGCTTTTTCATGAAGCGTTAGCAGTTGTCGATTTTCATTATTAACAGGCTGTTTAGGCTGAGTATTGATATACTGTTCTGGAATCTCAATATTACGATCAGCAGCGACTTCTTTAACAGCCTCAATAAAATCAATATGCTTTAATTCCATTAAAAATTGGAATACATTTCCACTCCGGTGACAACCAAAACAATAAAAAAATTGTTTTTCTTCATTTACTGAAAATGATGGTGTCTTTTCTTCATGGAATGGACACAATCCCGTTAAATTTTTCCCAGCTTGATGTAGTTGAACATAGCGGCCAATTACATCACCAATATCAACTGAATTTCGTATCTCATCAATAACGTCACGCGGTATCCTCGCCATTGAACCACCCCACTCACTTGGTAAGCGAACAGCAACGAAAGGTCGCAACCCAACGGAATGCGACCTCCACTACATATATCCATAATTCACTAGTATATATGATACCACAAGTTTTTAGTAAAACAATCAAAACAACTTATTTTACAATTAGGTTATCTAAGTTCCCGATTAAAGCAGCTTGATTTGCTAAAATACTTAATTGGGTCAACCGGTTGTTACGGATATTTTCATCTTTATCCATAATCATATTTTCATCAAAGTATTCGCTAATAACCGGGGTTAATTCACGTAGGGCAGCAAAATTTTCACGCATAGAGCGTTCTGCCGCCTTATCTACTAGTTCAGAAACAGCAGCATGCATCTTACTTTCAGACGGATTTACAAATAATGATGGATTAACTGACATCTCACCAGTTGTCTGCTTAGCTTTCTTGGCAATTCGCAATACCCGCGTAAGAGCTTCAATATCTTCCTTGAAGGCTTCATCGTCCTTACGTTCATTAATCGTCGCAATTGATTCAAGAATATTAGCAATATCATCTTGACGAGTATCAGTAGCTGCTTCAATAATATCATGACGAATCTTTTGCCCATGGAATAGTTGTTTAACCCGATCTAAGAAGAATGAGCGGACAGCGTTGCTATTTTTATTCAAATCGAAGTTAACCTTAACATCCGCCTCATTTAATGCAGCAATAACTGCTGATTGGATGTTTAGCAACGGTAAATGCCATTCCCGATCTGCAATAATACGCACAATTCCAAAAGCTTGGCGCCGTAAAGCATACGGGTCATTAGAGCCGCTCGGAATCATATCAACCGCAAAGAAGCTTAAGATACTATCAAGTTTATCAGCGATAGCTAAGGCCGCCCCAATTTTCGTTTGTGGCAATTCGCCTTCTGCTGAAATCGGCATATAGTGCTCACGAATAGCTGTTGCTACATCGTCTTTTTCGCCAAATAACTTAGCATAAATTTCACCCATAATACCTTGAAGCTCCGCAAATTCCCCAACCATTTGCGTTGTAAGATCAAATTTATAAATGTGCGCAGCACGGTCTAAGTCTGCTAATTCTTCATCTGAGAAATTAAGCTGTTGGCCAAGTAAACGGGCAATAACCGCTACACGTTGCATCTTGTCATACATTGAACTAATTTTGTCATGGAAACTAACTTTCTTAAGACGCTCAACGTACTCATTAATGGTTAATTTTTGGTCTTCTTGATAGAAGAATTGGGCATCTTCTAACCGTGGCACAAGTACCCGTTCATTCCCTTTAATAACATTATCAAGATAATCAGTATTACCGTTCCGAACTGAAATGAAATGTGATAATAGTTCGCCGTTTTGATCGCGAACACAGAAGAACCGTTGATTATCTTTCATGGAAGTAATCAAAACAGGATCAGGTAATGCTAAATACTTTTGATCAAAATTACCCGCAAAAGCAGTTGGCCATTCAACAAGATTATTAACTTCTTCTAATAAATCAGCATCCCAGTCTACTTGCCAATCATTTTCATTAACAATTTTTGTAATTTGATCCTTAATTAAGTTCTTACGCTTGGCTTGATCAGCGATAACAAAATCATCATGAAGAACATCCTCATAATCATCAGCCCTAGCAATATCTACTGGATGGCCTAAAAAGCGGTGGCCTTGGGTAGTTCGGCCCGCTTCGACATCAAGAATCTTAAATGGTACTACTTCGTCATTTAGTAATGATACTAACCAACGAATTGGGCGAATAAATTGTAAGTTATTGTAGCCCCACTTCATTAAGGTTGGGAAAGTCATTGCAGTAATAATTGCTGGAAGCCCTTGAAGAACCTCCGCTACTGATTTACCTGCGATATGTTTTTCAACAAAAACATATTCAACACCCTTAACATCCTTGAATTCAATATCATCAACCGTGGCACCCTGCCCACGGGTAAAGCCAATCGCTGCTTTAGTCCAATTTCCATCAGCATCTTGAGCAATTTTTTTAGCCGGTCCCTTTACAGATTCATCAATATCAGGCTGTTTGTCGCTTAAACCATGAATCAATAGTGCCATTCGCCGTGGAGTAGCAAACTCTTGAATTTCATCAAAAGTAATTCGTTGTTCTTCTAAGTACTTGGCAACCCGTTCGTGTAATTGTTTAATGCTTGGCGTTACAACATGGGCTGGCATCTCTTCTACTCCGACTTCGAGTAAATATGAATTAGCCATCTTATTTGTCCTCCTTTTGTGCCTTCTTTGCAGCCTGTTTAGCTGCTCGTTCTTTTGCTTTTTCTGCTTTCTTTGTATATTCATCGACAGTCTTTTGACGGACTTTTTCATCATGAATCAATGGGAAGCCACGTTTTCGTCGTTCTTCAACAAATGCCTTTGCAATTGATTTTGCCATAATACGAATTCGGTGAAGGTAGCCTGCCCGTTCCGTAACAGAAACTGCTCCTCGTGCATCTAATAAATTAAAGGTATGACTACACTTTAGGACATAATCATATGCTGGGTGAACTAATCCTAACTTGATTAACCGTTTTGCTTCTTTTTCATAGTCATTAAAATCTTCTAGAAGCATATCTTGGTTACTCTCTTCAAAGGCATATTTTGAGTGTTCATATTCTGGTTCTTGGAAGATATCACCATATAAAACACCATCGGCCCATTCAAGCTCATAAACCGAATCGACATTTTGGATATATTCAGCTAATCGTTCCAACCCATAGGTAACTTCCGCAGCAACTGGACTCATAGGTAATTCACCAACAACTTGGAAATAAGTAAACTGGGTAACTTCCATCCCATCAAGCCATACTTCCCAACCAACACCGGCACAACCCATTGAAGGATTTTCCCAGTTATCTTCAACAAAACGAATATCGTGTTCTAAAGGATCAATACCAAGCTTTTTTAAGCTACCAAGGTATAATTCTTGGATATTATCTGGTGATGGCTTCATCAATACTTGGAATTGGTGATGTTGATAAAGACGATTGGGGTTTTCACCATAACGGCCATCTGCTGGTCGTCGTGATGGTTCAACATATGCCACATTCCACGGTTCTGGTCCAATTGCCCGTAAGAAGGTATAAGGACTCATCGTTCCAGCACCCTTTTCATTATCATATGCCTGCATTAACATACAGCCTTGGTCAGCCCAATATTGTTCCAGTGTAAAGATAATATCTTGCACCGTTAATTTTTTCGTCATATTTCTTTCTCCTTTCAAAGAAAAATCCCTACAGTATCTAAAAATAGTCATAGATACTGTAGGGACGAAGTGATTCGCGGTTCCACCCTACTTTTTTACATTTCTGTAAAACAGCTTAGTTTCGTTGGCTGGTAGAGTGCCGAAAGATAAATTTTTAAGGCTCTCACTATCCCTCAATCGCTACTAACTATTATCTTATAATCTCCGTCATTGCCGATATTCAATTAAATACGCTATTATCATAGAAAAATATTCATTAAATGTCAATCACCCAATGAAAACTTTCCAATATTTTGTTCCCATTTATGCATTTGTTTGATAAAGCGCTTTGATTTCAAGTTTAATCCCACTTGATTATCATAAATCGTGTCAAGGACTAACTGTAAACGTTGCTTTGTCTGCCCATTGATCCGAATTGAATTAAGTTTTTGTAAGTTAATGCGGGCAAATTGTTGCAAATAATAAACCGTCTTACGATCAAGATACATTCGATGATCGTCTAAATGCCAATGATTCTGACAGAGCATTCCCCCATACTTTTCCGAAAAGTCAAGGGGAATATTGTTCCGCCCGCAAACCGCACATTGGTCCCATAATGGAGCAACCCCAAAAGCAACCAGTAGTTGAGTCTCAATTATATTTGTTACGACCTGTTCATCACGCCCCTTATCTATCAAATCAAGGGCCGCTGCTACTTGATTAAACCATGCCCCAATACTTTTACCATCCTTAAATGCACTATCTACTAGAGCCAAAATATAAGTAACATAGGCGTTTTTATTAATATCACTGGCCACGTTTTTATATTGTGTAACATCACTAGCAGTATTAATAAAACTTAATCCATTATCATCTAAAGAGCCAATATATATTCCATGGCTAAAGGGCAAAATATCTGCAGTCATGCGAAAGCCACGTTTTTTGGCATTTTTAACAAAAAACATTGCAGGACCAATTTTATCGGTAAGCATTTTGATTAATAGATCACGCTCCCGATAATCTTGCCGGTACATAATAATCCCCGTAAATTGCGTGGTTACGCGTGCCATGTAACCACCATCCTCTTTTAATAGTCTTTATTACGGTAACCATAATCCTTTAACATTGCTGATTTATCACGCCAATCAGGGACTACTTTTACCCATAATTGGAGGAATACTTTATCACCAAGTAAACGTTCAATGTCTTGACGGGCCATTGTTCCGATCTTTTTAAGCATCTTGCCGCCTTTTCCAATAATTATTCCCTTTTGACCAGGACGCTCTACAATAATATTGGCTGATATATGAATATGATTTTCGTCCTCACGTTTTACCGATGTAACATCAACAGCTACTGAATGAGGTACTTCTTGACGAGTAAGTAAAAAGACCTTTTCCCTAATCATTTCGGCAATAACAAAACGTTCAGGATGATCGCTAACTTGGTCTGCAGGATAATACTGTGGACCATTAGGTAAAATCTTAATTAAGTCATTGATTAAATTATTGACGTTATTTCCTTGCAATGCCGAAATTGGAACAACCTTCTTAAATGGCAAAGCATCTTTGTACTGGTCAACAATTTGCGGAAGATCATTGGGATTTACCTGGTCAATTTTATTTACTACTAGGAAAATTGGTTGGTTAACCTTCTTTAAACGCTCAATAATAAAATTATCTCCAGGACCACGCTTCTCAGTAGCGCTGACAACAAATAAAACTGCATCTACCTCATCTAGTGCAGACAGTGCTGATTTTTCCATAAAATCACCAAGTTTTGTTGCTGGCTTATGGATTCCCGGCGTATCAATAAACACAATCTGAGCTTCAGGACTTGTATAAATACCCTGAATTTTATTTCTCGTTGTTTGAGCAACATTGCTCATAATCGCAACTTTTTGACCAACCACATAATTTAAAAGAGTTGATTTACCAACATTGGGACGACCAATAATAGCGACAAACCCTGACTTATAATTTGGATTATCCATATTAAAACTTCCTATTCTATATAATAGCTAAAAAATGCGGGACAAAAATAACCAATCCTACGACAACGGCAAAAATCGCTGAAATCAAAACACCACCAGCAGCAACATCCTTAGCTTTTTTTACATTCAATTCAAAATGATGATCAACAATTAAGTCTGTGACCGCCTCAGTAACTGTGTTAAGAAATTCTGCCGTAAACACAACAAAAATGGCCAATAAGATCCATAACCATTCCATTGAAGAAATGTGCAAGAAAAATGCCACCAAAATCGCTAAAATAGCCGCTAAGACATGGTAGCGCATATTTCGCTCTTCTTTTAAGACTTCAATAATTCCATCAATTGCATGACCCATTGCTTGAATTAAATGGTGGTTTTTACTTGTTTGTTGCTTATCGCGTGAGCCCATAGTCATCTAATATCTCCCGCTGTAAACTAAACATCTTTTTTTCATCATTCGGATCCTCATGATCATAACCATTCAGATGCAAAAAACCATGAACAGCCAAAAATCCTAGTTCGCGATCAACTGAATGGCCTAAAAATTTTGCTTGTTCGCTGACTTTATCAATAGAAATAAAAAGGTCGCCTAGGCTAACCGGGATTTCTGCTGCTAATTCTGGCTCCATAATAATAGGCGACTCATCCCCTGATTCTTCAGCCGCAAAACTCAAAACATCAGTTGCCCGATCAATGTTTCGATACTGTGCATTTAGTTTTTTTATTTCGGGATTATTAACAAATGTTAGCGACATTTCCGTATTTTCAGCTAAAGCAAGCTTTTGGGCAGCAAATTGCAACAGGTTACTAACTAATTCTTGTTGGGCACTTGTTATTTGGCCTTCTGTATGATCAAAAAGTTCAAGTTCCATTACTCTTCCTCTTTTTTCTTATCTTTTTTAGCTAATTGCTTTGCAGTTTGGTCTTCATATGCCGTAATGATACGGGCAACAACAGGATGTCGAACAACGTCTTCTGCAGTAAATTGAACAAACTTAATAGATTTAATATCTTTCAAAATTCGTTCAGCATTAACAAGACCGCTACGAGTACCATGAGGTAAATCAATTTGTGAAACATCCCCATTTACCACCATTTTAGATCCAAATCCTAACCGGGTAAGAAACATTTTCATTTGCGCATTTGTTGTATTTTGTGCTTCATCTAAAATAACAAATGCCCCGTCAAGCGTTCGCCCGCGCATATATGCAAGAGGCGCAATTTCAATAATTCCACGATCAATTAAACGCTGCGTATGGTCAGCACCAAAAATATCATTAAGGGCATCATAAATTGGTCGAAGATACGGGTCAACTTTTTCCCGTAAGTCCCCTGGCAAAAAGCCAAGACTTTCACCCGCTTCAACAGCGGGACGGGTTAAAATAATTCGTTCTACTTCGCCACGTTTTAAAGCTGCCACTGCCATCGCAACGGCCAAGTATGTTTTCCCTGTACCGGCTGGACCAATGCCAAATGTAATATCATTATGCTTTATCGCATTAACATATTGTCGCTGACCAAAATTTTTCACACGAATAGCCCGGCCGCGACGGTCTTTAATAATCGTCTCACTATATAGATCCGCAAAGTATTCGAGGGTACCGCGATGAGCCATTTTCATCGCACTAACAATATCGGTACTATGAATGCGAATTCCTTGATTCAACAAGTCAATCAACGCTCTAAAAACATCAACCGTTAATTTAACATCTTCTTCTTGGCCAGTTACTTTTAAATTCTCGCCAAAGGGACGAATTTCTACATTCATCCCTTGCTCAATTAAACTCACAAATTTATCTTGGGTGCCCAGTAACCCTACTTCAATTTCTGGACTTTCAATTTGAAAGGTTTGTTCAATCGTCTTTTTTTGTTCTCCCAACTAAACAATCTCCTTTAATTTAGCAGATTTTTATTTACGATAATTATATCATAGCTTATTATTTGATGACATTAAGTCAAATGATGACAAACAAAAAAAGAAATTAAAATGTGATGATTTTCTTTTCACACTTTAATCTCTTCTATTAATTAGCTAATAATTTCTTGGCGTAAGCAATTTGTTGGCGTACTTGTTTAAAACCAGTTCCGCCATATGAATTTCGCCGTTGAACGGCAACTTTCGGCTGAAGGCAGGTATACACGTCTTCTTCAATTTTAGGAGAAATACGCTGATACTCTTCTAATGGAATATCAGCAAGGTTCGTCCCCGTTTTTAGCCCCTTTAACACTAGTTCACCGACAATTTCATGGGCTTTTCTAAATGGAATTCCCTTCGTTGCAAGATAGTCAGCAAGTTCAGTTGCATTTGAAAAGTCATGGTGGGTAGCATGTTCCATTTTATCTTTTTTGACCTGTAGCGTTGCAATCATTCCGTTCATAATCTTTATGCTAGGCAAAATTGTCTTTACTGCGTCAAAAAGGCCTTCCTTATCCTCTTGCATATCTTTATTATAAGCCAACGGAAGCCCCTTCATCGTAGTAAGCAAACCGATTAAATCACCGTAAACACGACCAGTTTTCCCCCGAATCAGTTCAGCCATATCAGGGTTCTTTTTTTGCGGCATAATCGAACTTCCCGTTGAATATGAGTCAGCTAATTCGATATATCCAAACTCGTAGCTACACCAATAAATTAACTCTTCACATAAACGCGACAAGTGCATCATTAAAATACTAGCATTACTCAAAAATTCAAGTACAAAATCACGATCTGATACTGCATCCAGCGAATTATGGTACGGCTCATCAAATCCTAAATATTCAGCACTTAATTGCCGGTCAATAGGAAAAGTCGTCCCTGCTAATGCAGCAGCTCCTAATGGCGACAAATTAGTATGTTGCTGGTTAAATGCAAAACGCTCAACATCACGTTGAAACATCTGAAAGTATGCCATTAAATAGTGGGCATAAGAAATCGGCTGGGCATGTTGCATATGGGTATAACCAGGCATAATTGTTTCAACGTTTTCTTCAGCCTTATTGACTAATTCTTGTTGAAGTTTCTGTAATTCCTTAATTATAATTGGCAACCGTTTTTTCACGTATAAATGAAGATCAGTAGCAACTTGATCATTCCTGCTCCGACCTGTATGAAGCTTTCCAGCCACTGGGCCAATTTCGTCAGTCAATAACGCTTCAATATTCATATGAATATCTTCGTTTTCAATCGAAAATGGAAGACCCGCATTAGTTAACTGTTCCTGTAATTTTTTTAATCCAGCAATAATTTTATCTGCATCTGCTGCCGATAAAATTTTAGTTTGCTTTAACATTTTTACATGCGCTAATGATCCTTCAATATCTTCTTGTGCCATCTCCTGATCAAAACCGATGGAGGCATTAAACTGGTTAACTAATTGGTCACCAGCTGCTTCAAACCGACCACCCCACATTCTCTTAATGGGCATTACTTGTTTCCTCCTTTGTCTTTTTATTTTGTACTTGAGCATAGACCTTGTCTGGTAATTCCCATAATTTGATAAAGCCGGTAGCTGCTTCTTGATCAAATTCATCTGCTGAGGTATAGGTCGCTAGGTTCTTGTCATATAGTGAGTTTGGTGACTTCCGTCCTTCACAAATCACATTCCCCTTAAAGAGCTTAACCCTAACTACACCATTTACAACCTGTTGAGCTTCATCAATAAATGCTACTAATGACTTCATTAAAGGTGAGTACCAAAGACCGTTATAAATAATTTCACTCATTTTCTGTTCAATTAACGGTTTAAAGTGTGCCACTTCCCGTTCTTGAGTTAAGTCTTCGAGATCCTTATGAGCAGCAAGCAAAACAGTAGCGGCAGGACATTCATAAATTTCCCGCGATTTAATTCCAACAAGCCGGTTTTCCACATGATCAATCCGCCCAATTCCATGACTGCCTGCTAATTTATCAAGCTTCATAATTAATTGATCTAGTGGCATTTCTTCACCATCAATAGCTGTTGGCACCCCTTCATTAAAGGTAATTTCGATTGTTGTTGGTGTATCTGGTGCATCTTCAATCGCTACTGTCCGGTCATATGCATCAGCTGGTGCAGCAGCCCATGGATCTTCAAGAATCCCACATTCATTTGCCCGGCCCCATAAGTTTTCATCAATTGAATAAGGACTAGCTTTAGTAATCGGAACTGGGATCCCATTATCCTTGGCATATTGAATTTCTTCTTCCCGTGACCAGTGCCAATCCCGGATTGGATCTTCAATCTTCATATCCGGTGCCAATGCATGGATTCCAGCTTCAAACCGGACCTGATCATTTCCCTTACCAGTACAACCATGAGCAATAGCAGTAGCTCCATATTGATTAGCAACTGCAACTAATTTTTGGACAATTAATGGACGAGAAAGCGCGGATACTAATGGGTACTTTTGTTCATACATTGCGTGTGCTTGAAGTGCAGGCAAAACGAATTGTTCTGCAAAGTCACGTTTAGCATCAATCACAACAGATTTCCATGCACCAACTTGCAGGCCTTTTTCTTTAATCGCTTCTAGGTCTTTACCTTCACCAACGTCAATACAACAAGCAATTACATCATAACCTTTATTTTTAAGCCAAGCGATTGCCACTGATGTATCAAGTCCACCGGAATAAGCTAAAACAATTTTTTCTTTTGTCATAATCTCGTCCTCCATAAAATTCGTATAATTGATTGTTTATAAATATACGATCTTTATGAATAAAAATCAATAGTTTTAGCATATTTTTTCAAATTTTATTTAAATAACGTATAAAAAACCGCTTATATGCATAAAATATGTATATAAGCGGTGTTGGTTTTAGTTTTGATATTCAATCTTTTGTTGATCATTAATCGGATAAGTAATCAGTGTTGTCGATGCGAGGTTTTCTTTATGCATATCAACAGCATTAATTTGGTTATTATCATAAGTTCGATAATAAAAAATCCCTTTAGATAAGTTAGAACCATCCGAATAGATAGTGTACTCATAGGTATTTGGTCCTACCTCATCCAGTCCTTTTTGTTGCTCTACAGATTGTAAAATATGGAAATAATTAGTTATATTTTCAACTTCATTATTACCAACTGGTGCGTGCATTTTGGCAAAGGCGGCCTTAACAAATCGACTTTCTGAATCCATGCCGCCAGGAAGAAAACGGCTACCGAATCCTCGACTATATACTGGTAATGTCGTGTCCGGAGCAAGCGTATTTTGCGGATCCGCTGGCGATACACTCTGATAATTACTTAGATTAACTAATTGATCCGGAAATTGGGGATTATTAGTGAGCACTCCAACAGGATTATCATAAACGTTTAATCCGGTAGTTGTAGATTCTACCGTTATCGATGCCCCAGTCTTGTCCGCAACAATCCAGTGAAGGGGCGCAGCGTGCATTTTTTCAGAAAAATTAATATTAGCAATATTTGCATTAGTGAGAAGTTCTTTTGCTTCTGCAACCGAGGATGCTTGGGCAAGAATATATGGAACTAATTCAAATGAAGCAATGTTCTTTTTTCCTTCTTGAACCGGAAAGTAGTGAGCAGGTCCATCGAAATTAAGTCTGACGTGTACCCTTAAAGTTGGAACCTGTATGTTCTTGCTTTAAAATTGAATAAATATTTTTCTAGGCAACTAGAT
>NZ_RDBR01000051.1 GCF_009663775.1 Lactobacillus sp. 0.1XD8-4 | reverse complement strand
GAACACAGAAGTTAAGCTTCAACACGCCGAAAGTAGTTGGGGGATCGCTCCCTGCGAGGATAGGACGTTGCCACGCTCGATCAAGCTTTGGCACCTGGTCTTAATTGTGCCAGGGCTTGGATACTGGAGAGTTGTCCGAGCTGGCCGAAGGAGCATCATTGGAAATGATGTATACGGGTTAAAGCCTGTATCAAGGGTTCGAATCCCTTACTCTCCGTTTATATGACCCGTTAGTCAAGTGGTTAAGACACCAGCCTTTCACGCTGGTATCGTGGGTTCAAATCCCGCACGGGTCACTTTTGGAGGATTAGCTCAGTTGGGAGAGCATCTGCCTTACAAGCAGGGGGTCACAGGTTCGAGCCCTGTATCCTCCATTAGCAACATTAATGTTGCAAAATACCCATGACACTATGGCTCGGTAGCTCAGTTGGTAGAGCAACGGATTGAAGCTCCGTGTGTCGGCGGTTCGATTCCGTCCCGCGCCATTTATGGGGGAGTAGCGAAGTCTGGCTAAACGCGACGGTCTGTAAAACCGTTCCTTCGGGTTCGGTGGTTCGAATCCACTCTCCCCCATTTTATAGGGATATAGTTAAACGGTATAACTACGGTCTCCAAAACCGTCATTGTGGGTTCGATTCCTACTATCCCTGCTTAACTGAATATTTTGGCGGTATTGGTGAAGTTTGGTTAACACACCGGTTTGTGGGTCCGGCACGCGTGGGTTCAAATCCCACATACCGCCCTTTGATTAAGTAAAACTTAATCTTAACTATTTGGTGGTATAGCCAAGTGGTAAGGCAGAGGTCTGCAAAACCTTTATCATCGGTTCAAATCCGATTACCACCTTTTAGTTAGCTGATGCCTCTGTGGCGGAATTGGCAGACGCGCTGGACTCAAAATCCAGTTCCCGTTGAGGGAGTGTGGGTTCGACCCCCACCGGAGGCATATTAGTACTTTGGTACAAAATTGTCAGCTAAGCTAATGAAATAGGAGAAAGCTTGTTATAGCAGGCTTTCTCCTATTTTTTAGTTTAAATTTTGTTTTTAAAGAAATAGTATAGAATGGTGCAAATTTGTGATGAAAACACACAAAAATCACACATTAAAATCGACTAAGTACCTGGACGATTTTGTCATCAGTTTTACTTTTATATTCATCAATCAAGTAGGCGTATGTGTTCATTGTGGTTGTGATATCATTATGTCCAAGTCTTTTGCTAATTGCATAAATATCTATTCCGTTGCTTAACAGTAAAGCAACGTGACTATGACGTAAACTATGGAAATGAAAATTCTTCTTTGATAATTTTGCATCACTCATAATTTGTCGAAGCGTTTTATTTAATGCTGTACTAGTAGGGATAGTATTAAATTGGTCCATAAAAACAAGGTTACTTGATGAATTATTGCGCAATTGTTTAAGTAGTAATAGTAGTTTTTCATTAACTTTTATTTTACGTGTAGATGATTCATTCTTGGTGGGTTTAAAGCGATGTGTATTAAAATGTTCGTCTGTTTCGTCTCGTCCTTTTACCTCTCTCCATGCTTTATCAATATTAATGGTATGATGAATAAAATCAATATTATTCCAGGTAAGAGCTTGAATTTCTTCTTTTCTCATTCCAGTATATATTGCAGTGACTATCATATAACGGCTTGTATATCTTCTATTAGTAATTCCATTGATTGTAGTAGTTAATAATTTCCTTATTTCAGTTACATTAGGGTATTCTACCTTCATTGTTTTACTAGTATTGGCAGCTAAAGTAACACCTTTGGTAAAATCTTTAAGCGGATAATCATCAAGGATAGCAGATTGTACGCAAGACCGTATTATTGAATTAAGCTTCTTTACACTTGCTATAGCATGAGTTGCTCCATACTTATTAATAAATTCTTGATATTTAGAACGGTTAATTTCTTTAATAGGAGTTTCTTTGAAATAATCATTAATTAGATTACCGATTATAATATAACGATTCAAGGTTACACTTGATATTTTAGGTTGCTTATAAGTATTAACCCATTCTTCGTAATAATCACTAAAAGCAATTTTTTTCTCAATGTGTATTCCGCGATTAAGATTAGTTTCCATTTCAGCTGCCCATTTTTTAGCTAGTGCTTTTGTTGCAAAACCAGCTTTGGACTTTGAAAGACGTTTTCCTTCAGTATCTTTCCACTGAATTCTTACAGACCATTTCCCGCTTCTTTTATATATTTGAGCCATACTTGTCCCTCCATTATTAAATTGTGTATAATGAAAGGGTTGATAGAATTTGTTTGGACGCAATTAATATCAACCCTTGGTCCACTGACAGTTGCAGCTGTTAGTGGGCTTTTTTAGTTTAAATAGCTTTTTACGTCATCAATTTAGTTGGACGAGAGATTATTTATAAGATTTGACAAGGACCATAGTTGCATTCTTATTTAATACGTTAGACGGAAGTTGTCTATTATATTTGTCATCGGGAATAGTTAATCGACCATTGAGTTGCCCTTTTACTGTAATTTTATGACCTACATTAATCTTCTTATGTTTACTGGTTGTCATGTAAAAGTATTGATTACTATTTGGCTTGGGTGTCAGCACTAAGCGATATTGATTAACATTGTCAGTTGTTACCCCAATAACATAGAACTTTTTTAAAGTTACACTAGCAAATAAATCATCTTCGTTATAACTAGACATTTTATCAACGTTAAATTTAGTTGTTATATTTGGATAGCTAGTTGAACTGCTATGAATATTACCTATAAGGAGCGTTATTGAAATCATTACAGTTCCTAAGATAAGAAAAAGTGTTTTTAAAAGTTTCTTCATTCTTTAACTCCTTATATTTCCAAAATTTGTTTCTTTTTAGCGGTAAATTCTTCTTCAGTAATAACTCCATCATCAAGTAGTTGTTTTAATTCTCTTAATTGCAAAAGGTCATTACTAGAATTGGACTGTGCTGATGTCTGCTTAAAGTCTGCAGCCGCCTGTTTAATAGTCTCAGCCATTTTTTTAGCAGGGTAGGGTTGCATGTTTTCTATTTGAGTTGTAATAGCCCCGTTAGTTACTGAAATGGATCCCAACATTAATCCTTTAGAATATGAAACACCATTAATCATATCAAGAGGAATATTGGTTGATTTACTGCCATAAATTAGACCATGATCAAGAAAAATTACACGCTTATTGGTACACACTGCAAGGATAGAATGAGTTTCAATAAAAGCATTAGCCGCATAAAGTATTTTTTCTCCACCATCAATATCTATTATGTCTGGCAAAGCTTTAATTTCCTTTTTAGTACCGAATAGATTTTCTACATTGGCATCCTTTAACTGTTGCTTAATAACATCCAATTTTTCTTGTTCGCCTTTGTTGATTTCGTCAATTGCTGCTTGTAAAGTATCAGCTTTTTTACCAGCGCTATCAGCAATTGAATCAAGTTTCTCAGTTACTTTAGATAGCTTTGATTTATACAAATCAGGATGTTCTTTGTAAGGTACGGTAGAAGGAATCCCTAATAAGTCTTCAATCTCGTTGGCTGTATGAGAATTAATAAATTTGCTTGTTTTTAGGCTAATACTGAAATTATTAGCATGATTACTAGGGTTAACATTTTTTGCGTCTTTAGCACAAATTAAATAACCATCTTTAGTTATACAATGAGCTGCCATTGATTTTATTGGTTCATTGCACAAAAAACACCTTTTTTTACTCATTTATATCAACCTCATATCTTTTCAATCTTTACGTTTTTTCTTAAATCAAATCTATAGCCCTTATGTGCAAAGGTTAATCCACGTTTTACCCGATAGTTATTAATTGCGTCAGTCAAATATTCAACGTCAACATTACAATAATCAGCAATTTCATCTAATTCCCAGAGACCATGGTTATGACAATAGATAAGTTTATCTAGGCTAACAGCTCTAGTCATTGCTAACGAACGTGCCCTATGTTCTTGTTTTCGACTATCTATGGTATCTTCGGTAACAATATCTCCAACAGTTGTATCGTAATGGGCAATTTCTTCTTGAAGAGTTTCGTACATCTTGGTATTGCTTACTGAAGGATTTAATAGAATATCACCATCGCCCAAATAAAGGCCTGCTAAATGATGCGGCATTTTATGATGGTAGTTAATGTTTATATTAGGATATTCGCTTGCTAATTTTTCATAAGCATACATACATATCACTTCCGAGCTTTTTTTAGATTCTCAATGAAGTTAATGATTTGTTGACGTTCTTCTTCTGGAGTATCGTCATCGATATGAGCGGCGATAGTTTGCGCCGTTGAATTTAATTCTGATTCTTCGTGGATACTAGTTAAGTAAGATATGTTTACTTTATAATGATCAGCTAATTTCTGAAGTGAACCTGAACGAGGCATTTTTTTACCGTGTTGCCAGTCCGAAACAGTAGAATAGGCCACATTAATTCGGTCGGATAATTCTGATAGATTTTCTCCATGTTTTTTCATTAAATTATTTAGGTTTTTAGCAAATATTTCATTTATTCCTTCCATAGGAGTTTCACCTCTCAATGACTATAGTATATCATTTATTACGCTTTTTGAGAAAAAAATTTCGCTTTTTAAGAAAAAAGTTTTGCATTTTCGCTAAAAGCGTGATAAAGTATTAGTTGTTGAAAGGAGGTGTAATTATGCCTAATGAATTAGTGCCACTAAACATCAAACATTCTATTCTCGATTTACGTGTACGAGCTGGTATGTCTCAAAGTCAAGCTGCCAATAAGCTTGGTATTTCAGAGCCTACTTTAAGAAAATGGGAAAATGATTCTAGTGTACTTTCATACAAAGATATGTTACGTATCTCTAAATTGTATGGAGTACCATTGGATTATATTTTTTTTGGACCTAATAACGCTTTTAGCGAAAAACATTTATAAAGTTATCTGTATAAAAGAAGGTGACACAAAATGCAAGCATCGCTAGATGAACAAGATTACCAAGTAATTACTAATGAGGTTCTCAAGCGTATTAAGGAATGTTACAACTTAGTACCCAAGCAAACTTCTCAAGTTGATGATTGGACTGGAATTCAACAATTTACTGATCAACTTCCAATTAAAAAGGATAAGGAGTGGGTACGAATGTTTCTCCTTACACTTCCAGTCTTTAAAAACTGGGTTATCAATTTGAATGCAGGTCAAGGTCATCGAACTAAGGTAAATGTGACCAAGGCATTACCTTGGATTATGTCTCATCAAGCAGATATTGATTGGAACCAATCCTTGCCACGTTAGGAGGTGGTTAAGTGGCGTTGGTAATTGGATTACCAATATTAATTATCGCAATGTGTTTGTTATATGCATTGGTGTACAGCTTATTGTATGAGCGAAACAAACCATTGCTGCTGAAAGAGAAGTATCGGAAGAAGCATTGAAAGGAGGTGAGGGGATGAGTAAGTTAATTGCGCTAATCGTTGGTGCTTGGATCATGTATTGTTCAATGATTGGCTCTTATGATGGAGCGATGGCGATCCTAGCAGTTTATCTTCTGCTAGTGGTTCTTGATCCACTAAATAAAAAAGGTACGACCGCCGCAAACAGTCGTACCGATAAATAAATACTTTACGAGGTAATTATATATGAATGAGTTTAATTTATCAAAGTTAAATGCCAGGGTTGGCGATAATTGTGTATTTGTATCGAATTTGGCAGTTCGCTATCAAAGTGCTGCTACTCCCGAAGAACGAATGGCAATGGCCATCAAAATGGAGAATGCGGCAACTATGTTAAGAATTGCAGCAGAACGTCTGGCTACTGAAACTAAGAATGTTTACGGAGATGGAAGTAATGAAGAAAGCTGAAATCAACCTTGTAACCAATTCAAATGATCCAAATAAATTTGATGGCAGGATCTCTGGAGATATTGATATTTTGGCAAAAATGATCGTTGCCAGCTTAACCTATCATCCAGAACTATTCAAAAAAACATTTGAGGAATTTCTAAATAGAATTTATGGAGGTAAGGACAATGACTAATGAAGAAAAGATTAAAGCAATTAAGACAATTCTTGGCCCTGAATATGAAGAGGTAGCAATTTTTGCTGCAAAGCCAGCTGAAAAACGTGATGATCGGACGATCGCATTGGCAGAAGGTGATGATGGAGCTATAGCAGCAATGATAGTTAACTATCTTGATACCAATCCAGTGGCGACTTCAATAATTAAGAACGTTATTGGTTCATTAGAAACTGATCCATTTGCTGATGTTCTTGGACAATTATTACTTGGAGGTAAAGATTAATGAATTTATTTGAATTAAACGACAACTATAAAACACTTGCTAGCCGGGATGACTTAGATCCAACTATTCTAAAAGACACATTGGAATCAATTAAAGATGATCGGAATACCAAGTTGGATAATCTTGCCTCATGGGCGGATCAATTGAAGTCAGAAATTGATTTTATGGAAGATAAACAGCGATCTTGGAAAGATGAGATCATCTACCGCAAGAATAAACTGAATTGGATCAGGAAATATATTACTGATGTTCTTGATGATGCCGGTATTAAGAAAATAACTACCGAAAATCACTTACTTAGTGCCCGGAATTTTAAGGCTTCAACCATTATTGATAGTGATAAGAAGCTTCCGAATAAATTCAAAATTACTGAGACGACTACTAAGCCAGATAAACAGGCTATTTACCAAGCACTCAAAGCTGGAGAAGAAGTACCAGGAGCACACTTAAAAGCTAACCGTAATACGGTGATTAAATAATGTTTGAACTCCGTGATTATCAGCAAAAAACGATTGATAATATCATGAATTCTATTAGTGCTGGTCACCGTTCCATCATGGTTCAACAACCGCCACGAACGGGGAAGACAGTCATCATGGCCGAGATTGCTAGACGAGCAACGGCAAAGGGCAACCGTATCTTATTTGTTGTCCACCGGCAGGAAATTGTCCAGCAGGTTATCAAGACGTTCAAAGCTAATGATGTAAATATGGATTTAGCTAAAATCGGTATGGTTCAAACGATTACCCGACACGTTAATAATCTAGACCCACCGGCGATAATCTTTGTTGATGAGGCCCATCATGTCCTGGCTAAATCATATCGAAGAATTCTTGATGCTTTTCCGAAAGCTTATAAGTTACTGTTTACCGCTACTCCTTATCGGTTAGGTGGACAGGGTTTTACTGATGTGGCTGATGATTTAATCGTTGGCAAATCAGTCCCCTGGTTAATTGACCATCACTTTTTAGCACCAGTTGATTATTACGCTCCTTCTTACATTGATACTGCCAGGCTAAAAGTAAAACGAACTGGTGAATATGACACTGATTCAATCAAAGAAGCAATGAAGCCTAAAATCTACGGGAATGCGGTTAAGCACTATTTGAAACTTGCTAAGGGAATGCAGGCAATTGCCTATACCTATAACGTTGATAGTGCAGTTAAGTTAGCTAATGCATTTAATGGCTATAGGATAACTGCAAGAGCCATTTCTGGAAAAACGCCCAAAGAGGAACGGAATAAAATCATTGAGGACTATCGCCAAGGAAAAATTCAAATTGTAACCAATGCAGAATTATTTACTGAGGGCCTAGATTTACCAAATGTTGATTGTGTCATTATGCTGCGACCGACTCAATCATTATCGTTGTACCTACAATTTGCAATGCGCTCAATGAATCCACGTAAAGGTAAGACTGCAATAATTATCGATCACGTGGGAAATGTTGAACGATTCGGGCTGCCGACTGATGAGCGGCAATGGACATTAGAAGGTAGCGGAAAAAATAAACAACAATCAGGAACAACGATTAAACCTGTATCAGTATGTCCGACATGTTTTGCTTCGTTCTATCGTACAAGTGATATTTGCCCTTATTGTGGGGCGGCATTAGGAGAAGAAAAAGAAATTGAAGTCGTTGATGATGTTCAACTTAAAAAAGTTACTAAGTCACGACTAGCGATTATTAAGAAAATTCAATCGTCAGCAATTATGAACAATGTTGCTGGCAAGCGTCCAAACGAATTGAAGAATCTGAAAGAAATACAAGCCTATGCCAAATTAAAAGGTTACAAACCAGGCTGGGCTTACCACTACGCTAAACAGCGTGGATTTATTAAGAAGTGAGGTTGATATTATGAGTATTTTGCCACCAAATAAACCACAGAAAGCACGGCGAGTTCCGAGAAATTACTTTATCTATGGAGATACAATGTCCGGAAAATCATATCTAGCTGAACGTTTTCCAAGTCCACTATTTCTTAACACCGATGGTAATAGTGAGATGAACACCGCACCAAGTATTCAATTAAAGAATATCCGAAAGAGCGATGGAA
Source organism: Lactobacillus sp. 0.1XD8-4 (assembly GCF_009663775.1). Taxonomy (GTDB): domain Bacteria; phylum Bacillota; class Bacilli; order Lactobacillales; family Lactobacillaceae; genus Limosilactobacillus; species Limosilactobacillus walteri. The sequence goes on along the minus strand of NZ_RDBR01000051.1, from coordinate 7,671 downwards.
GCTTAAAAGAGTCCGTGATTGACCAACTAGACAAGATTATTCTTGCTCTTGGTACTGAAAAACATGGTTACAAAACAGTGGTTATTGATGTGGTTGATGATGTTGTCACATTAATTGAACAAGCTATCTGTTATGACAATGAAGTAGAAACGCTGGGGGATGTTCCTTACGGCAAAGGTTATGCACAATTTAATACCGTCTTTCAAGCATTTGTCACTGAACTAAAAGCCCTACCACTAAATACAGTTTACATTAGCCGGTTAATGATGCTAACTGATGAATCTTCTGGCCACACCGAAGACCGACCATCACTAAAGCAGAAATATTACAACGTGGTTAACGGTAATTGTGACTTAGTGATTGAAACTAAGCGCTATGGTGATCGTTATATCCGGATGGTTAAAGATCGGCGAATTCATTACGTCAAAGATGATATTACTGATCCGGCAATCTTACGGGTACTGGAACATGTAAATGGTGTTTTTGATAAACCAAAGCAGACCACTACAAAAGAACAGAATGAAATTGTTAACAAAATTAAAAAGCAAAATGTAAAGGAAGGTTAATGAATTATGAGTTTACGAGATGCAATGAATAAAGCTACTGAAGGTTTTGATCCAAAGAATGATTCAGTTAATAAATTTAAGGGATTGGAAAGTGGTAAGTATACCGTTGTAGTTGCAAAGGTAGAAAACCATGAAACTCCCTGGAATACTGAACAGCTTAACTTTGAATTAGAAGTTGTCGATGGAGAATCAGCCGGCCAAAAAGAATTTTTACAAATTGGATTAGATGAATTAACTTCTAAGGGCAATCCTAATCCGATGCTAGAAACTAATTTACGATTGGTTTCTAAACTAGCAGCAATTCTAGGTGTTGAAATTCCTGATGAAGTTTGGGATGACGATACTTTAATTTATGAGAACTTGGCTAAGGCGTTTGCACCGGCAGTAGGAAAGACCATGATCATGGATTTGAAGGTTCGACCAAACAAGAAAAACCCCCAATATCCATACCGCAATTATGACTTTGATGAAGCGGAACAACTGGAAACTCTGGAAGTTACAGATGACGAGATGCCCTTTTAAGGGTAGGCTGCGGAAAGCATTAGAAGCAAAAAGAAAGCAACAAGTTCAAGACGAAGAGGAATGGAACGAATATTACCATAACTGGTATTAGTTCTACTTAAGGCAGTGACCTAAACACCGAGCGGGTGGAATGCCCGTTATTTATTTAGGGGGTCAAAATGAAAAATTTAGTTAATTATGCCTTGGCTTATCAAGCTAAAGGATTAAGTGTCCTCCCCATTGCTGGTAAGCAACCACTAATAAAATTTGCTGATAAACCAGCTTTAACAGCAGAACAGATTAAAACTGTTTGGAAAAAACATCCCTATGCTCAGATTGCTTTAAGGACGGATAAATTCTTCGTAGTTGATATTGATCGCAATCATGCTGATAACATTGATGGTTTTGAATCAATTAAGCAACTACCAGCGGAATATTTTCCGGAAACTTTAACCCAAACTACTAAGCATGGCGGCCGACAATTATTTTATCTGAAACGGCCAGATATGCAGGTTAATCAATTAATTGGTTATCAACCAGGTGTCGACATTAAGGCTCATCAGAACAATTATGTTGTCGTCGCTCCTTCAGAGGGTTACGAATGGTTAAACAAGAATCCAATCGTTACTGCTCCTAAATCATTAGTAGTCAATATTAATCAGATGCGGGCGAGTAATCGGCGAAACACTCCAAATGATTTTGTAATTAAGCCTCGTGAACGAAATTCGACTACTGATTTATTAGAAACAATTGCTAATGGTTTAGGCGATAAAGGAATGCGAAATAAAACTTTGGCCGGCATGATTGGCGCACTACTATTTCGAGGCGTTGATGCTAAGGCCGCTTATCAATTAGCGATGATTTGTAATGAGAATACACCCGATCCACTACCAGAAGAAGAAGTGAACCGGACATTTCAATCAATGCTAAGACGTGATTTGAGAAACGGGGGTGAAATACGTGGCGGATAATGTGATTCGTAAACCGATTGAATTTGAATTAAATGCACAGGGCAATCCCAAAACAAACAGCCTTAAAAATGTTGGCTTAATTCTTAACGGTGATCCGTTGTTGCACGGCACCTTTCGATACAACGAGTTTGCCTATTCAATCGATGTGGTAAAAGATATTCCACAACTTTTTATTGAGAAGGGTCAACTTGATGATAGCTACATGGCAATCATGCTTCGTTACATTGAAGATGAGTATGCGGTAATGTTCCAAGAAAAATTACTGAATATGGCAATTACTGTTGAAGCAAGGCAACATCCCTATAATCCAGTAAAAGAGTATATGGAGAAGTGCTACAAGAATTGGGACCACAAAGAACGAATTAAAGATTTCTTACCAGTTTATTTGGGAGTGCCCAGCGGCGAAGTAACAACTTTGCAGACAAAATTATTTTTAGTCGGAGCGGTGATGAAAGTCTATAAACCGAAAAGTAAATTTGATTGGGTGTTTGATTTAGTCGGTGGCCAGGGTGTAGGGAAGACCACACTCTTGAAAAAGTTAGCGCATGGCTGGTATACAGATCAATTCACCGATTTCAAAGACAAAGATAATTTTGCTAACATGCTCCGGGCTTTAATTGTTAATGATGATGAAATGACGGCCACGAATAATTCAGACTTTGAGAATTTGAAGAAATTTATTTCAGCCGAAGAATTAGAGTTCCGGCCACCATATGGACGACATACAATCCGCCGGCCAAAGAATTTTGTTATGGCCCGGACTACTAACGAATCAACTTATCTAAAAGATAAAACTGGTGAACGACGATTCTTACCCAACATGGCTGATAAGTCCAGGGCAATGGCTAATCCAGTAACAGATCTTGATGATGCTATGGTTGACCATCTTTGGGGAGAGGCTGTGGCACTTTACAAAGATGGTTTTAGTTTTCAATTGACGAAGGAGCAGCAGAAGCTCATCGAGGATAATCGGAAGTCGTTTATGTATATTGATGAAACTGAAAATCAAATTGAACGAGTCCTAAGCACTTGGGACGATGATTGGATTGAGAGTTCAGAAATTGCTCATCAATTAGGCGAAGATAATTTGGTTAAGAATCGCTCGTTAGCCAAGAAGATTAAGTATGTGATGGATAACCGGCATGATTGGAAACCTGGTAGTAAGAAAATTAAGGGCTTAGCTCATCGAGGATATAGAAAGGTTGCGACTAGTTGACACTGGTTGTGACTAAAAATCGATAAGTCGCAACCCTAACAAACGTTGTTATATCAATGATTGTGGGGTATAGGTTGTTACTACTACACTATTTTAATAATAAAAAATAAATATATATAAATACTATATATGCGCTATAAAAAGTTGAAAGTAAGTCGCAACCTCGCAACCATAACTAGATCCCTTGAGAGAGTAAGGCTAAAGCTGGTTACACTAGTTGCAACTTAGTGACAACCTTAGGAGGAAAAACAGTGCACACAAAAGTTTTTACAATTAATGGAAATTTCTATGAAGCTGAGGGCGGTATTGATGATATCCTCAGAAAATTCAAGTTAAACGGAACAACTGGATTATATATCTATGGATTAGCAATGCGGAATTTACAAACAGTTCCTCATCGCGTCATTATTCCAGTTACTGCGGTTGAAAGCATTATGGAGTTTGAAGATGGCGAATAATAGATTAAAAAATATCAGCACACCAGAATTAATTGATGAGCTGATAAAACGTGAAGAAATTGTAAAACTAAAAGCTGGTGTTTATCGCGAATGGGAATTACTCCCAAAATATAAATACCGAACTGCTATCTTACCTAAGGACTATGAAATTTTTATAAAAAAGCGCTTGCTTCATAATCTTCAAAAGCAGATTGAGCAACATCAGTAACATACGCATTAGGAAAATGATTCTCAATTTGTGACCAAGAAGTAACATTCTTAGGAAAATCTTGATCTCTTTGAATGTCACGAGCTAAGTCGCCATAGGGAGAATCTTCATTCAAAAATTGTTTGATCCAAGAATTGAAATTCATAATTTCACCTCCTTGGAAATTTTATCAGAAAGTAGTGATGTAGTGGAATCAGAACATAAAATTCAAAACGATATTCGGGTAGCCTTGTCAAAACATCAATGTACAGTGTTTCGGGTAAATGTTGGTTCGGTAAAAACACCAGATGGAAGATTTTTCTCAGCTGGTGTGCCAAGTGGCCATCCGGATTTATATGGATTTCGTTGGTCAGATCATCAAGTATTTTACATTGAAGTGAAAAATGAAAAAGGCAAGCCGAGAGCGGATCAAATTAGATTTCATGAAATGTTAACTAAACGAAAAATTATTCATGGAATTGCTAGGTCAGCTGGGGATGCAATAAAGATTGTTGAGGAAGGATTGATTGGCTATGGCTTTTAGTATCATCTCTAATGCTATCTTTTCCTTATTGTGGCTGCGGTTAATTAGATATATCCAACGCGATTATCAGGAAACCCAAAGTCGAGGATTGCTAGTTGCAGAAATTATTGTGGTATTAATTTGCTTTACAATTAGCATCTTGTGGATAAGGAGCACGCTATGAAACAATACGCGGAGGTTGTAAATGATTAATTATAAGTGTTTAGGAAAAGTTGGTCCTTGTTTGTTTGTTGTTGATGGCATAGGCAAAGATGGTGAAGCATATTATCTTAACGTCAATGTAAAGCGATGAGCTTATTCCAAGATTAAGCGTACTCGTAAGCGGCAGATTGCTAAGGCTAAGCATATGATGGCTTGGTACAATCATACGAGTTATGGGTGGTCACAATATGGGCACAAAATAGCTAGAAAGCCTAAGAGGTGGAAGAAATGACCGATAGATTTGATAAGACAACATTAACTAGGATTATCAATAGTGGTTATCCGGTTGAAGCAAAAGTAGCCCAAATCATTGCATTACATGAATTGCAGCGAATACACCAATTAAATGAAATTTCTAATGAAATTGGACACGTTATTGATGCTGCCAAGGGGAACGAATTATGAAACTAACTGAAAAACAAAAGAATTGCCCGTACTGTCATGATCCATTTCAAAGTATTCCGTTATTCAGAGGGGATATTCTTCTGCAAATTGAAGAGGACGGCGGCGAATACAGATTAGTGATTGAGGGTAATGGTGATCCAGAAGACATTGGATTTCTATCCTATGTAGTTGATGGACAAGTTATTAATGGATGTCCGTTTTGCAAACGTCCATTAGACGAGGAGGAAGAGTAATGGTATTTGATAAGCAAGAACTAAGAAAAATTATTCAAGCACCTATTTCGGTTGATATGAAGATTGATTTAATTGAACAACTTCACCATCAAGACGTTCAAAAAACTGTTAGTGAGACGCAACAATCAATTCTTGAAGCAATAGAGAAAGTACTTAGCTCTGAAAGAGTGAAAGGTAATACAATGCTTGACCCTGAACGCGCTGATCAATTCTTACCTGATGCATTGGCGCTTGCAAAGAAAAAAGAATTAACTGTTCCATCTCTCCAACACACTTTTAAGATTGGATACAATCGGGCGAATCGATTATTAGCACAATGTAAGCGAGTAATGAATGAGGAGGAAGACTAATGCATATTTATGAAGTTATAATGCTCAATCCAGAATATGACGGTGAAGATCATCTCGTTATAGCCAAAAGCAAACAACGAGCTAAGAACATCGTGATTGATTATTACGAACAAGAAAATGATGGATATATGTCACCAGTTACAGACCATGATCTTGCTGTTAATGGGCCAGTTGAACCAGAAGATTATGCAGAGGAGATGTTATTGAACTAATGCTACACAAATACAGAAAAACAGCCTTAATTGAAGCTGAACAGTTCGATGGTTCTGATGAAATGATCGAAAAGTATGATATAGAGGCTTCCGTAACCATATTTATTTCTCAATACGTGCTTACAACTAAAAAAGGGCCAATGTACGTGCATACTGGCGATTATATCGTTACTGGAGCGGATGGCGAGTATTGGGCTATCGATCAAGACATATTTGAACGAACTTACGAGAGGGTTAATTAATGGAAATTAAATGTGGTAACCAAAAACTGGAAGCTTATCCAGTTGAGCCATTTATTTATGAAGTAGCAGCAAATGGTAAGAAAGAATTTTATCAGAATGTTTGGGATGCTTTTGAGTCGAACTTACACATGGAGAATAGTTCGGCTCAAATTACAAAAATTCCTGTTACACCTACTAGTGACGAACAAATTAGAGCAGAGATAATTGCACTTGAATTAGGTGAGAAAAGAACTTATCCCGATAAGTACGTTAAAGAATTTGAAAACACTAAGACTAAAGTTCAGAAAAATACTAAGACTAGACCCAAAAAGAAAATTACATCCCAAAACGTTCTGTATGCCCTTGTTTTTGCAGTATGGGCAATGTGTTTGGTTGGAACACTTGTTTTATTATTTCATTAGAGGTGAGATATGTGACATTTGAAGAAGCATTAAAGCATGAAGAAAATAATGTGCCAGTCTTTTATAATGGCCGAAAGTATTATGTAATTGGTCATAACGAATTGACGGAGCAGTTTACAATTCGCGAGCTTAGTGGCAACCCATACTTTACTGTTCCAGTTGATGTTCAACCGGAGGAATTGTCATGATTTTATTAGCAATCTTATTACTCACGGTCTTTTTATTTGGTTTCTTTCTTGGTAAGAAAAATCCATAATAAAAAAGGACCCACCATGTATGATGCGTCCTCGCTTGAAAATATTAACCTTACATATTATATCAGATAGCGGGGGTACAACATGCAAACAAATTTGAACTTAGATATAGATTGTTTGAAAACTGCACGGAAGGTTACTGAGTTTCTGGAAAAGAAGCTGGATCGCTATCTAGCTTTATCCGGAAAACAACGATTTGATTTGAAGTCACCTGGAATGGACGGAATGCCTAAAGCACCTAGTCATAGTAATGCAAGTGAAAGTCGAATGCTAAACATTTGGTTGGCAGAAGAAGTAGTCGATTGTGTGGGCTGTGCAATGCGTAACATGACAAAGGAATCGCAACGGATATTGTTAAGTCGTTACTCAGACCAGATGTTGACATATAACATTGCCAGAGAATTGAGTATTAGCTCATCAACATATAGTCGAAAACAAGAGAAAGCATTGTGTGAATTTGCTGATCGATTTGAATTCCAATTAGTTAAACATGGAATTCATACCGAAATAGATGATTTACATGTTTATCCAGATGAGGAATGATAAATTGATGGGCAATTGTTGAATGAGCAATCCGTGATAAAAATGTGATAATGATATTGTCGAATGATTCGATATTCATATATTAATCTCCCAAATGAAGTCTAGCTATTGCGGCTAGGCTTTTGTATTATGTTTAATTGGGTGATTTTTATATGATTGAATACTTAAGAACATTTTTGGAGGCTTTGAGTATGAAGCCAAAAACTAAATTTGTTGGAGTTGTTTTTGGAATAGTACTTTTATGCTTAAAACCATTTTTAATTCAATATAATATGAACTGGTTTTACAATAAGTTTTCTTGGATTATTATTTTAATTGGCAGATTGTAAAATTTAAGTTGAACATTTAAGTGGACAGAAAAACCCATCAAGGTCTTTAATGGTGTTA